>JAQWCN010000088.1 GCA_028705955.1 Eubacteriaceae bacterium | reverse complement strand
TTTACGGAGGCCCCCCCTCACCATGAAACGGAAACTTTCCTTGATCCTATCTCTTTTTCTTCTGCTGGCCATCGTCCCGGTTTATGCGCAAACAATCACCACCAACCCTTCCGTTCCATCCAACATTGCTTTACAAACCTGGACAGATGCCCATACCGGCCTGTCCTTCGTTCTTCACTCCGACAACCTGATTCTCACAGCTGCTGTAACAAACTGTTCATTGCCCGAAGGCACTCCTTCCCTGATCATTCCTGATAACATCACCGTGAACGGTCAAAACTATACCGTGACGGCCATCGATGCCAATGCCCTGGACAACCTTTCCCAAATACCGGTGTTGATTCCCGACGAAGAAGCCTTCGAATCGAAGCCCTGAAAATCAAAATAGAAGGCGACGACCGGTTGACGGTTCAGACCAATGCCCACGTCCAGGATATCGGCTGGATGGACTGGCGCTCCAATGGCGCTGTCAGCGGCACCACCGGAAAAAGTAAACACCTGGAAGCCGTCGAGCTCACGCTCACTGGTGCCAACGCCAGTCAATACGACATCTATTACCGGGTTCACAGCGCAAATTACGGCTGGCTTGACTGGGCCAAAAACGGACAGACGGCCGGCACCACCGGCGGTGATCTCCAGGCCGAGGCCATCCAGATCGTCATCGTAAACCGTGGAGATCCTGCGCCGGGATCCACCGAAACCCCTTACGTCTTGTGCAATCCCAACATCCAGCTGGATACCGCAACCATCAATGTCAGCGGCCTGAAACGGGACTACAAATTTTTATTCATCTCTGACACGCATATTGTCAATATAGCTGGAAATGACTCCTCCGAATCCAAGGCTGTAGCCATTCCCCGCTACGGTCTGTTTACCAGCCGTACCGGCATTCACTCTGCCCAACTTTTTCCCTATTACGTTCAACGGGCAAATGACAACCAGGTTGACGCACTGCTGATGGGCGGGGATATCATCGACTACCCTTCAGACGCCAATATCACCACCCTGAGAAACGGTCTTGGCAAACTCAACACATCCTATCTGTACACCGTCGGCAATCATGACTGGACTTATCTGTGGGACAAAAATGACGAAACGACCCGTCAGCGCTACCTGCCAAAGCTGTCTGAATTTACAGGCGGCAACAGCTCGTTTCATACCCTTGAATACGACGACCTGATCGTTGCCGCCCTGGACGACAGCGCGGGACAGTTTACCAAAGCGGCTGCAGACGGTCTGGAGGCCTGCGTTCAAAAAGGGAAACCCATCGTCATCCTCATTCACATTCCCTTTGCCAACCCAGCCCTGAACCTGGCCTCAGCCCAAGTCTGGGGCAGTGCCCTGACCATCGGACCCGGCGGTATCATCCCCAATGGCAATTCCCAGAGAGTGCTCAACATGGTCACCGCTCCTGACAGTCCCATCGTCGCGGTTCTCGGTGCCCATCTCCACTTCCGGTACACTAATGCCACCGGCGGGAAATCCGTTCAGATGATCGGTGAAGCGTCGTTTTTAGGCCGGGGCATTTTGGTAACACTTCACAAACAATAAAGATTTAAAAACCTTAATTTTTATCACCCAGCCCCTTTTGTCAATTGTCTTTTTGCCAAACATGAGGATAATAATAGATTTATAAGCGCTACACAATAACCGATAAATGAAAGGTGGATTCATTAATAGAACACCCCGGACGGGGTCAAAACCGTCCGGGGTGTTTTTGTTTAAAAAGATAAAGGGGTAAATGGACCTTCTACAACACCGACAGGTACCGGTCTCCAGTATCCGGCAGCAGCGCAACAATGGTTTTTCCTGCGTTTTGCGCCTGACCGGCTAATTTGAGCGCCGCCCACACAGCAGCTCCTGAAGAAATCCCAACCAGAATGCCTTCTGTTTTAGCGATTTCCCGGGCGACAGCAAAAGCATCGTCATTTTTTACGGTAACAATCTGATCATAAATCTTTTGATCCAGTGTTTCCGGAACAAAACCGGCACCAATCCCCTGAATCTTGTGGGGCCCGCCATGACCTTCCGTAAGCACCGGGGAACTGGCCGGTTCCACGCCAACCACCTGAACGTTTGGATTTTGCGCTTTCAGGTATTCCCCTACCCCGGAAAGCGTCCCGCCAGTACCGATTCCTGCGATAAAGATATCCACCTGACCATCAGTATCTTTCCATATTTCTGGTCCTGTGGTTTCACGGTGTGCCTTTGGATTCGCCGGATTCACAAATTGTCCAGGAATAAAACTATCCGGAGTTGCTTTCGCCAATTCTTCCGCCCTGGCAATGGCGCCCTTCATTCCCTTGGCGCCATCTGTCAACACCAGTTCGGCCCCGTAAGCTTTGAGCAGATTCCGGCGTTCCACACTCATGGTTTCCGGCATCGTCAAAATGATTTTATATCCTTTGGCTGCAGCCACTGCTGCCAGACCAATTCCTGTGTTGCCGCTGGTGGGTTCGATAATGGTTGCCCCGGGTTTCAGGGTTCCTTTCGCCTCGGCATCTTCAATCATGGCTTTTGCAATCCGGTCTTTCACGCTCCCTGCCGGATTAAAATATTCCAGCTTGCCAATCACTTTTGCTCCTGCCTGATGCGCCTTTTCCAAATGTGTCAATTCAAATAACGGTGTATTTCCGACCAATTCCACAAAATTTTTATAAATTGTCATTTTTCTGCCTCCTTAAGCAATCACTTTGAACGCTTTATCCAACGCTTCGATCAAATCGTCGACATGTTCTGTCCCGATGGACAACCGAATTGTATTGGGCTTGATCCCCGATTGTAAAAGTTCCTCTTCACTCATCTGGGAATGGGTCGTTGACGCTGGATGAATCACCAGGGATTTCACGTCTGCCACGTTGGCCAGCAGGGAAAAGATTTCGAGGTGGTCAATAAATTTTTTAGCCGTATCCGCATCCCCGTCAATTTCAAAAGTAAAAATGGATCCGGCACCCTTTGGAAAATATTTTTGATACAATGCATGATCCGGATGATTTTCGAGGGAAGGATGGTTCACCTTTAATACTTTGGGGTGTCGATTCAAATAATCGACAATCTTCAAGGCATTTTCCACGTGACGTTCCACCCTTAGAGACAGGGTTTCCAGGCCCTGCAGGAATAAGAACGCATGGAATGGACTTAATACCGCCCCGGTATCTCTCATCAGTGTGGTCCGGATTTTTGTAATGTACGCCTGGTTGCCTGCCGCTTTGGTAAAAATAATGCCATGATAACTGGGATTCGGTTCAGACAACCCCGGGAATTTATCATTGGCCGCCCAGTCAAAATTTCCGCCGTCAACAATCACTCCGCCGATAGCCGTGCCGTGGCCGCTGATAAACTTGGTTGCCGAATGCACCACCACATCCGCTCCGTGTTCGATGGGACGAAACAGATAAGGCGTTGCAAAGGTATTGTCCACAATCAGAGGGATTCCATTTTCATGGGCAATGGCCGCCACTGCATCCACATCAATAATGGATGAATTGGGATTGCCCAAGGTTTCTAAAAATAATGCTTTGGTGTTCGGGCGAATAGCCTTGCGAAAGTTTTCCGGATCACTGCCATCAACAAAAGTTGTCGTGACTCCAAAATCGGCCAATGTATTTTCAAATAAATTATATGTTCCCCCATATACAGTTGTGGCGGATACAATATGATCGCCGGCCTTTGTAATGTTCTGCACTGCGTAAGTCACCGCCGCCGCGCCGGAACCGGTTGCCAAAGCACCCACCCCTTTTTCCAGGGCCGCGATCCGTTTTTCAAAAACATCGCAGGTCGGATTCATCAAACGTCCGTAAATATTGCCGCCTTCCGTCAATCCAAACCGGCCTGCGGCCTGATTGGAATCTTTAAAAACATAAGAGGACGTGGCATAAATGGGAACGGCTCTTGCATCCGTTGCAGGATCCGCTTTTTCTTGTCCGACGTGTAATTGCAGCGTTTCAAAATGATAACTCATGGTATAACCTCATTTTCTTTCTATTGTATATTCATCAACTATGTTTTAGTTGAACGGTTCTGGAAGTATAAAAAGCGTGTTCTCTTTATTTGTAAACCCGACATCGACCGGGCATTCGTCCATTCCACAGGTTCTTCAGTGATCTGATCATAACGGTCCTCCATCTGTCATTACTTATAAAACATATTTATTAAATATGTTATTGATATAATAAACCTATTATTTTAGTATGTCAAGTATATTTTGAAAAAGAATTAAAAAAAGACAAAGGTCTAAAAAACCTTTGTCTTTCGTTAGACAACACCCTATCCGGAAAATCATCTCCGGTATCGGGCATTTTTCATTTTAAATCTTTGATGCCATTATTCTTCTTCATTCACAGAAACCACATCGTGTTCACCGGACGCCATTTCCTGCATCTCCTGGGGTTCTGAAAAATAAGCCCGGGTTTCAGCCACAATTACACCGCTCAGTGCAATCAATGCAATCAGATTGGGCAAAGCCATCAACGCATTAAAGATATCCGCAATGGTCCATACTGCTTCCAGTGTCATAAACGGTCCGATAAAAATAGCCAGGATATAAAGCCAGCGATAAACCTGAACCGCTTTTTTATTCCGGTTTGAAAGGTATTCCAAACACCGTTCCCCGTAATAATTCCAGCCCAGAATCGTTGTGAATGCAAAGAAAATCAAACAGGCCATCAACAGGAAAGAACAAACCTGGGGAGCAAAAGGCAATCCCTGCTGAAAAGCATTGATCGTAACATTCACGCCTGCCAGACCAATATTCCAAGACTTTGTAATAACAATGGATAACCCGGTCATGGTACAGATAACGATTGTATCGATAAAGGTTCCCGTCATGGATACCAGCCCCTGACGAACCGACGATTTGGTCTGAGCCGCGGCGGCCGCAATCGGCGCGCTCCCCAGCCCTGCTTCATTGGAAAAGATTCCCCGTGCAATCCCTTTTTGCATTGCGATCATAATGGCTCCGATGGCTCCGCCTGCCGCAGCCCGGAGGCCAAAAGCACTTTGAACAATTTCTGCCAGCGCCGCAGGAATCGCTGTTACATTGGTAATTAAAATGATCAGGCAGCAAATGACATAAGCAATCGCCATAAACGGAACAATGACTTCAGAAACTTTGGCAATCCGTTTAATCCCGCCTATAACAACGAGACCAACACATAAGGTCAAAATCAAACCACTAATAATCACGGCCCAGGAATAACTCGTGCCAAAAAGCATCACCGTGTGGGCACTATTGGGATCAAAAAAAGTATTGACTGCGGAAACAATCCCGTTGACCTGGGTAAAGGTTCCGATTCCAAATAAGCCGACGCCCATTCCAAAGAATGCAAACATTTTTGCCAGCCAGCGCCAGTTAACACCCATCCCATTTTCGATATAGTAAAATGGACCGCCCAGCACATGACCCTCTTTATCAATGGTCCGGTATTTAATGGCTAAAACTCCTTCGGCGTATTTTGTCGCCATGCCAAAGAAAGCCGCAATCCACATCCAGAACAAGGCTCCCGGTCCGCCGGCTACCAATGCCGTCGCAACCCCGACGATATTCCCGGTTCCGATGGTCGCAGAAAGCGCCGTACACAGCGCGCCAAAACTGGTCACCTCGCCGTGGCCGCCTTCTTCATTTTTAACCATAAATTTTAAGGCTTTGGGTAAATGTCTGATCTGCAAGCCGTGCAACCGGATGGTTAAGTAAATGCCTACAGCCAGAATAAGAACGATAAGCGGAATACCCCAAACGAAGTCATCCACTTTCAAGAGAAAATTGTTGATTATTTGAAACATCTTTGTTCCTCCTCCACAAGAAATTGAGGGAGAGCTTTGAACAAAAAGCAAAAAAATGATTGCTCTGTCCGTTTGCCTGAGAGATAGCTCTGTCCCAACAATAAGACAGGGGGTACACCTTCGGCGCTCATTTAAGAGACTCTCCAGAGCTGTGCGTGCGCACAACATGATTAAGCTTAACACAACCTTAATCATGTTGCAAGCAGGAGATTTATTTTTTGGAAAGGAATCAAAAAAATCCGCCTCCTGGTGAATGAGACGGATTTTTACATGGTTTCCTTATTTTAAACTCAGGCTTGATCAAAGCGAATGGTAAAGGTTGACCCTTCACCCGGCGTACTTTTTAATTGAACCGATGCCTTATGAACCAGCGCACCGTGTTTAACAATCGACAGCCCCAGACCTGTTCCTCCCGTCTCCCGGGAGTGACTCTTGTCTACCCGGTAGAAACGTTCAAAAATCCGGTCCTGGTATTCTTCCGGAATCCCGATGCCCGTATCGGACACCGTCACCGTTGGAACATTGTAGTCTTTCCCTGTGGCAATGGTGACCTGCCCCTGGGGTTTGTTGTAAACAATGGCATTGTCCACCAGATTATAAAGCATTTCGTACAATGTCGACCGTAATCCCTGAATCACGAGGCTATCCCCAGTGATAACAAGATCAATCTTTTGTTTGCGGGCCTTTTCTTTCAAATCACTGCAAACCTGTCCAGACAATGTTTTTAAATCCACCGGTTCCCCCGCCTCTGACATATCCATCTCATCCAGCCGGGACAACCGGATAATATCCTGAATCAGGGCCAACAACCGGGAAGCTTCAAAATGAATTTTTCCAGCAAACCGGGGAACATCTTCCGTTTTGGCAATGCCCTGGTTCATGATTTCCGCATATCCCATAATGGATGTCAGCGGCGTTTTGAGTTCATGGGAAACATTGGCCGAAAATTCCCGGCGCATTTGCTCCGCCATCTCTTTTTCGGTGACGTCTGTGATAAAAATGACGGCGCCAAAATCTTCATTTTCTTCCCGCACCGGGCT
>JAQWCN010000087.1 GCA_028705955.1 Eubacteriaceae bacterium | reverse complement strand
TATTGGGCCACAAGGGCATCAATCAATTGTTTTCCCTTTGGTAACGCAGTCAAATCATTCATATAAGAAAAATATGTAATTTCATTTTTACGATTTTCTGATAGCCGTACCGATGCTTTTAATGGTAAATTTCTGCTTGATGGGCCAATCCATATCCAATGTTTACCCTCTTCGATGCACCATTTTTTTTCATCGACATTATAATAAGAAAAATCCCGTGGATTTAAAGTAAAAGAAATTTTATTCGTTTCGCCTGCCCTAAAGGACTTTTTCTCAAATCGTTTAAGCTCCCGAAGGGGACGAACGACTTGGCCCTTCTCTTTTCCGATATAAAGCTCAATAATTTCTTTGCCATCTCTTTCGCTGATATTGGTCACTTTACAAGACACTACAAATTGATTTTTACCTTTTTTTTGAACCTCTATTTCATCATAACGAAATTCTGAATAGCTTAGACCATAGCCAAAAGGAAATGCAACGTTCTTTTTTACATAATCATAATAGCGATAGCCAACAAAGATCCCTTCACCATAAATCACATGATCACCGAAACCCGGAAAATTGATAAATGATGGGGTATCCTCCAACCGTTTGGGAATTGTTTCTGTCAATTTTCCACTTGGATTGATTTTTCCAGTCAATATTGAAGCAACGGCTGTCCCCATCCCTTCCCCGCTGAGCCAAGTTTCCAATATGGCTCCTGCATTACTCGTATCGTTCATTGTCACCACACCACCATTGCAAAAAATAAGCACAGTTTGTTGATTTACCTTAGTTACAGCTCGGATTAATTTTTTTTGATTTTCAGGAAGTTCAAGTGTTTTTCGATCATATCCTTCAGACTCATTTTCAGAAGGCAAACCGACAAAAAGAATCACAACTTCGTTGTCCGTTGCAGCCCTTTGGGCTTCTTGAAGGAGTTGTTTGTTTTTTTGCGGGTCACTATCTGAATACCCCTGACTCAGAGTCATCTTTGTTTGTTCCCCAAACGCTTTTTTTAATGCATCATAGGGCGTGTCAATTTGAAAGGGATTAATTCGTGAACTGCCTTCTCCTTGAAACCTGGGATCGAATGCCATTTTTCCAATAACTGCTATCGTAACCGATGGATCGATCTTTAACGGCAAAAGATTTGCCTCATTTTTGAGAAGTACAATGCTTTCTTCCGCCACTTTACAGGCAATACGATGGTGTTCTTTTTGATCAAAAGCTTTTGTCGAGGCCCGCCGTCTACGATATTCTGCTGCTTTTAATGCAAAGGCAATATTTCGCTCAACACATCGATTAAAATCGCTTCTTTTCAGCAATCCCTTTCTCACGGCATAAATAACTTTTTGATTATTATACCCTCCGCTTCCAGGCATTTCTAAATCCGTTCCTGCTTTCACTCCTTTAACCCGATTATTGACCGCATTCCAATCCGAGATGACTAATCCATCGTAATGCCATTCATTCCGGAGGACATCCTCAATAAAGAATTTATTTTCAGACATAAAACAGCCATTAACACTATTATAAGAAGCCATTACAGCCATTGGCTGTGTCGCTTTAACCACCATTTCAAAAGGGCGCAAATAGATCTCTCTCAGTGTCCGTTCATCAATGATCTCATCAATCGTCATCCTTCTCGTTTCTTGATTATTCGCCAAAAAATGTTTTAAAACTGCACCGATCTGTTCATCATTTGTTCCTTGAATAAACCCTATCGCCAGCTTTCCTGTTAAATAAGGATCTTCAGAATAATACTCAAAATTTCTTCCACACAAGGGAGAGCGTTTAATATTAATGCCTGGTCCCAACACCACATCAATTCCATAGGTTCCTGCCTCCTCGGCAATGGCCTTTGCCAGTGTTTTAATAAGCTCTGGATTCCAACTGCACGATTGGGCAACTGCCAGAGGAAAGCAAGTGCTTTTTCTGGTTTCTTGATCCCCTATTTCCTTTTTATTGGGGATTTCCATTCGAACACCATTGGGTCCATCAGCCATAATCACTTTTTCGATTCCCATATCCGGAAAAGCAACCGTTGACCACATGTCCTCCCCGGACAACAAAGAAGCTGCTTGTTCCAATGACAAACTTCTTCTTATTTTTTTTGTCAATTCATTCAAACGATTATCCATTCGTTTTTCCCTCTTTGGTATTATTCAATCCGATTAAAACAAAAACCGGTGCCACGATTCCTGATATCAGCCAAAACACCATGTCACCGGAGGCTCCAATTAACGTTGCATCATATATCATATAGATAAAAGAAAGCAACATAAAACCAATAATTGTTCTATTTATGCGTTGATAATACTCAAAAGGATCACACGTTTTTAGTAAAATAATTCCAAAAACAAATTCTATTCCATTTACAATTAAAAACCCAATAATCTTTCCGTAATAATTGATTGCTGAAAGACCCGAAACCTCTATTAACTGTATCCGAATGGAAGAATTAAGATTAACTAAACCAAAACAAGTGATGAGTGCAGTCAACAATCCCATAGACCCTAACACGACCATCATAATACCACCGATTTTCATTAAGACTCTGCTTTTATTCATGAATTTACCTCTTCGTTTTTTGCGAATGTTATTATATCATATTCTTGATTGAAGACAAAGAATCCATTGGTAGAATAACCCGCTTTTAATTCTTTTTTCATGTTATAATGAAAAGAAAAAACGAGGAGAACCATGAACGCATCACTTACCTTTGAATACCCGGCCATCTATACTCTTGAACCCGATTATTTTTTAATCGAATTTCCTGATTTACCAATTGATCCCATCACATTACCCGCTGAACAAATGCAAGAATCCATGGACATCGCTGCTCAGATCATGGCAAATTATATTTCTGAAGCATTAATGTTTAATACTTGTTTACCGAAATCAACTTCTTTAGAAGATTTAATACTCAAAAAAAATCAAAAGGGAATCATGATTCAAATCACAGAAAAGACGCACTAAAGGAGTGTGTATTGATTCAATTCATAAAATCCAAACAAAAAAAAACAGCTAACAAAAGGATGTCAACTGATTAATGCTTTAGTGGAGCGGAAGACGAGATTTGAACTCGCGACCCTCGCCTTGGCAAGGCGATGCTCTACCACTGAGCCACTTCCGCATAACAACTTTTTAATTATACATGCCATTCATACTCCTGTCAAGAAAAATAAATGGTGCGAGGAAAGGGATTTGAACCCTCACTGCTAGTTAATTAGCAACAGGTCCCTCAAACCTGCGTGTCTGCCAGTTCCACCATCCTCGCTTAACTAAGCCTGTCGCTTAGAACACGACATATTATAAACATTTATGAAATAAAAAACAAGACCTTTTTTACTTTATTCCTATTTTTTTCATCAAAACATCCACACACCGATGCAGCATATGCTCATCCCCATTATTGTCAATAACGACATCCGCTTGTGCCATCATTTCAGATTCAGACATTTGTAGTTTAATCATTTTATCTGCAAGTTCTCTGGAAATATGATCTCTGGCAATTATTCTTTGAATGCGAATTTCACGTTCCGCAATAACCACCATTATTTTATCCGTAAAACGCTGCTGATGCGTTTGAAATAATAAAGGGCAATCATAAACGATTAAGGATTTCCCATGATTTCGCAATTGTGAAAATTGATTCAAAACCTCTTTTTGAATCAACGGATGCAAAACGGCATCCAATTCGTCTTTAACCAATTGAGAAGCCGCCATCATTTTTCTCAAAGCTGTCCTGTCCAACTTCCCATCTTGTTGAATGATTTGAGCTCCAAATTTAAGTTTAAGCTGCCTGATTCCATCACTGCCTGGTTTGACAACCTCCCTCGAAATAAGATCAGCATCTACGATTGGAATAGCATATTCATCTTTCAAAATTCGGGAAACCGTGCTCTTTCCAGAACCAATTCCCCCTGTTAATCCTATAATCATTTTATCCTCATTTCAATTCATACCATGATTTCCCCGCATGGGCGTCAACGATAAGGGGTACATTTAATGTAACAGCATGTTCCATTTCATCAATTAAAATATTCATTACTTTTTTCTTTTCACTCTCATCCGTATCAACGATTAATTCATCATGTACCTGTAAAATCAAGTGAGAATTGAGTTGTTCCTGTTCAAGGCGTCGATAGACCCGTATCATCGCAATTTTCATGATATCAGCCGCAGAACCTTGAATGGGTGTATTCAATGCCATTCTTTCTCCAGATTGAGCGACCATTCGATTTCTGGATTTAATTTCCGGAATATACCGCCGTCTTCCCCATAAAGTTGTCACATATCCTTTTTCTTTTGCGGATACCCGGATATCATCCATATACTTTTGAACCCCCGGGTATCTTGCAAAATACATATCAATATAATCCTGGGCCTCTTTTCTGGAAATACCCAGTTCTTTTCCTAAGCTAAAAGCCTGCTTACCATATATTAATCCAAAATTTATCGCTTTTGCCCGGCTTCGTTGTTCCCTTGTCACTGTATCCATAGATACGCCAAATATTTCTGATGCCGTTCGCGTATGAATATCCTGATTTTCTACAAATGCTTCAATCAGATTTTTATCTCCTGTCAAATGCGCCAAAACCCGCAACTCAATTTGGGAATAGTCTGCATCCAAAAGCAACCGGTCTGACGCGGAGGGAATAAAAACCCGCCGAATCTCCCTGCCTAAATCTGTCTTCACAGGAATATTCTGAAGATTTGGATCCGATGAACTGATTCTTCCCGTAGCTGTAACAGTTTGATTGAAATGGGAATAGACTTTTTTTGTTTTTGGATCAACCAGCTTAATTAAGCCCTTACCATAGGTTGAATCAAGTTTAGAAACAGTCCGGTATTCCAATATATCTGGAACGATGGGATGAAAAGGCCGCAATTGTTCTAAAACATCTACACTTGTGGAATAACCTGTTTTCGTTTTTTTAACGGCTGGTAATTCTAATTTATCAAAAAGAATCGTCCCCAACTGCTTGGTCGAATTAATATTAAACGTTTCTCCAGCTATTTCATAGATTTCTTCCGACAAATCTTCAATACGCGTCTCAAAAGTTTTTGATAAGTGCGTCAGGGCATCCAAATCAATTTTAAAGCCTTGATATTCCATGGAAGCCATTATTTCAATTAAAGGCATCTCAATCTGATTCATTAAGCCGGTCATTTCCATCTGTTCAACGGCCTTAGGAAGAATTGCATATAAATCCGCCACAACAGCACATTCTTCAATAATAAAATCAGCAATCTCCCGTTCTGATTTATCTGTCCATGCCACCCGTTTCTTTCCTTTTCCCAAGAAATCCTCTTCACCAAGAATTGGACGATCCAGAAAACGTAAAGCCAATGTCTTTAAATCATAGCGATTATCTGACGGATTGAGAAGGTAAGCTGCAATATAAACATCATAGCCATAATTAACCAATGATCCCCCATGCCGTCTGAAAAGATGTGATAATTCTTTTAAGTTATAACCGATTATTTTTATATCATCAGCATTGGGTAAATCCAATAAAGTATTTAAAAATGACTCTGCCAAATCGGTATGATCAATATAATAAAATTGATGACCTAATTGAAATGCCAGACATAACGCATCTTCTGTTTCCCGGGCATGAATAACCAGTTTTGATTCTTTAGCTAAATGGCCGCAAATAAAGTAAAGATCCTTTGAATGGCTGATAATGGAATAAGGGTGTGTGTTTTTCTCCCCTTTTATTGTATTTGAATGCTCCTGAGTTACTTTTTTTAAAATAGAACTGAATTCCAATGTTGTGAGCGTTTTTATGACGGCATCATTAAACAAAGGCTTCATCACCATTTGTTCAAAACTTGACTCAACCGGAGCATTTTGGTTAATTTCTCCAAGAAATCTGCTCTGATAAGCATCTTCCTTACCAGAAATGATCCGTTCTTTTTGTTTCCCTTTCAAATCATCCGTGTGCTCGTATAGCGTATCAAGATCATGATACTTTTTAACCAGTTTTAATGCTGTTTTTTCACCAATTCCAGAGATGCCGGGAATATTGTCGGATGTATCTCCCATCAACGCCTTTACCTCTATAAGCTCTTTGGGTAATACCCCGTATTTATCCTGAATATAATCCGGATCAATCACTGTAAATTGATTTCCACTGCGCGTTGTCGTATAAAAAACATGGACTTGATCGCTCACCAGCTGAAAGGAGTCCCGATCTCCTGTAATAATATTAACATTAATATTTTGATTAGCTCCCCAGCGGGAAACCGTCCCAATAATATCATCAGCTTCATAACCTTTTAAGGTTAGAATTTTGATTTGCATTTGTTCTAACATGTTTTTTAAAATATCAAATTGTTCCTGAAGTTCTTCTGGCATTTTATCCCTGCCAGCTTTATAGGCATCGTATTTTTGGTGCCGAAACGTTGGCTCTGCTAAATCAAAGGCAACTGCCAGGTAGGCCGGCTGATATTCTTCCTGAATTTTATAAAGCATATTAATAAAACCATAAAGCGCATTGGTTGGAACACCTTTTGAATTAGTCATTCCCCGAATCCCATAAAACATTCGGTATAACAAACTATTGCCATCAATTAAAATACACATCTTCATAAAATAATCAGCCTCCAATTATAATTATTTTATTATAACATAAAAAAAAGAATCCTCTAAAAGGATTCCTGATAAATCAAAAACGATGGTGCCCAGAGGCGGAATTGAACCACCGACACGTGGATTTTCAGTCCCCTGCTCTACCGACTGAGCTATCTGGGCAAAACAAAATGATCAAAAATGGTGGGCCCTCAGGGACTCGAACCCTGGACCTGCCGGTTATGAGCCGGACGCTCTAACCAAC
>JAQWCN010000086.1 GCA_028705955.1 Eubacteriaceae bacterium | reverse complement strand
GAACTTGTTACTGAAATGACAGCATTGGCACAACAAACAGGGGGAAGTATTACATTAACAGATAAAATTGAGCCAGCCGTAAAAAATGCAGATGTACTCTATACTGATGTTTGGGTTTCTATGGGAGAAGAAGACCAAACCTCAGAGAGAATTCGTTTGTTAAAACCATACCGAATTGATCAAAAAATGGTTGAAGCAACGAAAAATCCAAATATGATTTTTTTACATTGTCTTCCTTCTTTTCATGATACACATACGATTATTGGTTCAGAAATTAAAAAAGAATACGGTTTGGAATCGATGGAAGTTAGTGATGAAGTCTTTAGAGCGCCTTATTCAAAAGTTTTTGATGAAGCAGAAAATCGAATGCATACCATAAAAGCTGTGATGTGTGCAACGTTGGCGCAAACGCAAAATGATGACGATGGAAAACCACTTGTCGACTAAGAAGGGAAGAATGGAATGATAATTAACGGAATTACCGATTTGCAAAACGGCTCAGACGTTCGTGGCATCGCTTTGGAAGGTATCGAAGGGGAGCATATCAACTTAACCGTGGATATGGCAATGAAAATAGCTTATTCCTTTTCAATATGGCTCAAAGAGAGAACGGGAAAGGATCGATTGACTGTATCTGTAGGTCATGATAGCCGGTTAACGGGAAAAGATTTTGATACAGCGATTTGTTTAGGACTTGTTAGTAATGGGAATTTTGTTTATGATTGTGGATTAGCGACAACTCCTTCAATGTTTATGACAACTGTTGATCCTGAAATGAATTGTGATGGAGCCGTAATGATTACGGCCAGCCATATGCCTTTTAATCGGAATGGGATTAAACTTTTTACAAAAGAAGGAGGAATGGAACAAAATGATCTTTCTGATGTATTAAAACAGGCAGAAGTGATTGAAACATCAATGGCCTTGGGTGGTAAGAAAGTCAAACATCATTTTTTACCGACTTACGCTGCAAATATTGTAAAAATAATTCAAAAACGTACCGGAGAAACAAAACCATTAACTGGAGCGAAGATTATTGTCGATGCTGGAAATGGTGCTGGCGGTTTTTTTTGCCATGATGTTTTAGATCAATTGGGAGCAGACACAACTGGAAGTCAATTTTTAGAACCCGATGGACGTTTTCCAAATCACATTCCAAACCCAGAAAATGAAAAAGCGATGAATTCAGCTGTTCAGGCTGTCACTCATCATCATGCAGATATGGGGATTATTTTTGATACAGATGTGGATCGAGCCGCAGTCATTGATGAAAAGGGACATCCAATCAATCGCAATGGGTTTATTGCTTTTATGGCACATATGATTTTGGCAGACTATCCGGGAACAACTATTGTAACTGATTCTATTACATCAACAGGATTAACTGAATATATAGAATCATTGGGAGGGATACATCATCGTTTCAAAAGAGGCTATAAAAATGTTATCAATGAAGCGATTCGCTTAAATCAGGAAGGACAAGAAACGCATTTAGCCATGGAGACCAGTGGGCATGGAGCCATTAAAGAAAATTATTTTCTTGATGATGGTGCATATTTAGTCACTATGGCGTTGATCGAATACACGCATCTTCACAAAAATGGGCAACCGCTTTCTTCTTTTTTGTCTCAATTAAAAGAACCGGTGGAAACAATGGAAATTCGCTATGTTATTCATAATGATGATTTTAAAACTTATGGCCAAAATGTTTTAATAAGTTTCAAAAAGTTTGCTGAAAATCAAAAAGGATGGTCTTTGGTGCAACCGAATTATGAAGGGATCAGAGTTGCCTGTGATCAAAATTCAGGGAATGGATGGTGCCTTTTGAGAATGTCATTGCATGAGCCTAAAATGCCTTTGAATATAGAATCAGAAGAAAAAGGTGGCTGTCAGATCATTAAAGCAACCTTTGAACAGTTTGTTTCAAAATATGGGGATTTGAAAGCATAAAAAAACGCTTCATAAAATAATGAAGCGTTTTGAATCTGAAGTGCTATTATTTATGCGTTTTGATCTTGAGCTGCAAGAGACTCATTAATCGCCTTGCACATTGCATCAGGGTCAATACCATGGGCGAGACAACCTTGTTCAATGTTTTCAAAATGTGCAGCCATGCAACCAAAACAATGCATTCCAAATGCCTGGAAAACGGCAACAGATTCTGGATATTGATTAACGGCTTCCAGAATACCCATATCTTTAGTGACTTTTTGTTCAGCCATTCGTAATTCCTCCATATAATAAAATTGTTCCTTTATTATATAGTTAATTGAAGCAGACTGCAAGAAGAAAAAAGAAATATCACTGAATCTGGTCTTGGATCATTAAAAGTGGAATGAAAATGATTTCTTCACTTGATTATTAAGTAAAGACCGTGTATAATGTAATCGATAGAAGGATAAAAGGAGCGTAACAGTGTGATAAGTAAAAGTATTACCATTAAGAATCGGGCAGGTTTACATGCAAAACCGGCTTCTTTATTTGTACAAAATGCTAATAAATTTAACAGTGATATTTACATTAGTAAAGGATCAACGCGAGTTAACGCCAAAAGTATTATGGGCGTTATGATTCTTGCTGTCCAAAAGGGAGACGAGATTCTTTTGGAAATCACTGGAGATGATGAAGAAGCGGCGATGGAAAAATTAATAGAATTGATTGATAATAAATTTGATCTTCCAGACGAATAATAAATTTAAAATGGTATAATCTATTGATAACAAGAGGCTGTCTTTAAATAAACAGCCTTTTTGTTTTTTGTAAGAAACAAAGGAGAAGTTATGCGGCGATTTTTAATTGCATTGTCTTTTTTTACACGGTTTTCAATTAAAGTAGATGATGTTCAAGAAAAAGAATTTTACGAATCAATGATTTTAATGCCCTTAATTGGTGTGATTATTGGTGGTTTATTGGCATTGGCAGCTTGGATTTTATCCATGATTCATAATCCTCAGGTAAGTGCTATTGTTTTAATTTTGATTTACATTGCGATAACTGGAGGACTCCATTTTGATGGGGTAGCGGATACGACAGATGCTATTTTTTCTGCAAGAGACCATAAACGAATGATGGAAATTATGAAGGACAGTCGGCTGGGTTCTTTTGGAGCAATGGGGCTCATCTTGTTGTTTTTTACACTATGGACAGGTTATAGCACTTTAATTTCCCAAGGAAATTCTGGGATTTTGGGTATCCTGCTATTACCAGTTGTAGGACGGTATTGCGCAATTCAATCATGTTGTTTTACCTCTTACGCTGAAGGTGGTGGAGGCCTTGGAAGACGTATTATAGAAATGAGCAAACCCTGGCATGTTAGCATTTATTTTTTTGCAGTTTTAGTTTATGCCTGGGTTTTGAATCAATGGATTTTGGTTATTGCAATATTGGTGACTATGATTGCCAATTTTATTTTAATGTTTTATCTGCAAAAAAGAATTGGTGGTTTTACAGGAGATACTATTGGTTTGACAATTGAAGTTAATCAAGCGTTCTTTGCAGTTGTTTTATCGATTTTGATACAAAATTGGTCTTGCATTACGGGGTGCTTGTCATGAATATTCTTTTTCCAATCAATAAACAAGATTTTTTAGAAACCCATTGGACTCAGGCCGATTTTATCATTGTGTCTGGCGATGCATTTGTTGATCATTCCTCTTTTGGGGCGGCGATTATTGCCAGAGTCTTAAAAAAATTTGGATATAGGGTTTGTATTATTGCACAACCAGATTGGCATGATGAAAGTGCTTTTGAAATTTATGGAAAGCCTCGATTAGCATTTTTAGTGACATCAGGGAACATGGATTCAATGGTTTGTCATTATACAGTTAACAAAAAACGAAGGTCTGAGGATGCATATACACCAGGAAACCAAAGTGGAAGCCGTCCAGATCGCGCTTTGATTGTGTATTGTAACAAAATTAGAGAGGCATTTGGAAAAGTACCAATAATTATTGGAGGAGTCGAAGCGAGTCTCAGACGATTTGCCCATTATGATTATTGGCAAAATAAGGTTAGACGGCCAATTCTTTGTGATTGTGGTGCGGATCTTTTGGTTTATGGTATGGGTGAGAAGGCAATCCTGGAAGTTGCTGA
The DNA here is from genome assembly GCA_028705955.1 of Eubacteriaceae bacterium. Classification (GTDB taxonomy): domain Bacteria; phylum Bacillota; class Clostridia; order Eubacteriales; family Eubacteriaceae; genus JAQWCN01. The sequence continues at coordinate 2,746 of JAQWCN010000086.1, read as the reverse complement.
AGCCCTAGATGCCGGTTTATCTATTCAGGATGTTGGATACATAAGGGGGACAGGGGTATTGACGCACTCGTCGCCGGAAGAAGGGATAAAATGTCCTTCCTACGAGTTGGTGTCTTCAGATAAAAAGGCTTTTGCAAAAGCAGCTTCAGTCATATATCGGTCCAATAATCCTTATAATGATAATGTTTTTGTACAAGAATGTGAAGGACGCTGGTTTGTTCAAAACCCTCCACAAATGCCGCTGTCAACGATGGAGATGGACGATGTCTATGATCTTCCATATTCAGGGCGTCAATTGAGTCCGGGAGAAGAGATTACATGTTTAGATGAAGTCCGTTTTAGTATCACTTCTAATCGGGGCTGTTTTGGAAATTGTTCTTTTTGTGCAATTGGTATTCATCAGGGACGAATAGTTCAAAGGCGTAGTGAGGAATCTATACTCAATGAAGCTAAAAAAATGACAGGCTTGTCAAATTTCAAAGGGTATATTAATGATGTGGGAGGGCCGACGGCAAATTTCTTGAATCCTGCCTGCTCGAAACAAAAAAATGAAGGTCCGTGCTCCAACCGCGAATGTTTATTTCCGAAGCCATGTCCTAATCTTGAAATTGATGAAAGTGATTATTGTAATATTTTAAAAAAGATGCGTTTACTTAAAGGAGTAAAAAAAGTTTTTGTAAGATCTGGCATACGATATGATTATTTACTAAATGATAAAAAAAGCAATTTATTTGAGGAATTGGTTAAATATCATGTGAGCGGACAGTTAAGAGTGGCTCCAGAGCATTTATCAGACCCGGTTTTACATTTAATGGGGAAACCGCACTTTTCAGTTTACGAACAATTTATTAAAAAATTTAATATACTCTCAAAAAGATATGGCAAAAAACAATATGTTGTTCCATATTTCATTAGCGGTCATCCAGGTACAAGATTAGAGGACGCCTTAAAACTCAGTGAATATTTTAGGGATCATCATGTGATTCCGGAACAAGTACAAGATTTTTACCCTACACCGGGATCTCTTGCTACCGCCATGTACTATACAGGTCTTAATCCCTTAACGATGGAAACTGTTCATGTTCCAAAGGATAGAGAAAAGCAAATGCAACGTGCTTTGCTTCAATATAATCATCCACAGAACTATCAGTTGGTTCGCGAAGCGTTGGAATTATGCGACAGACAAGACCTTATCGGTGATGGACCCCATGCGATAATCAAAGATAGATCAAAAAAGAAAAGACGGTGTCATCACCATCAAAAGTCGGGAAGATGATTATTTTATTTTAAATTGGATGAATAGGGAAGGAAGTAATGAATGAAAAGGCAATGGCAGATAGGGGAGATCTTACAGGTTCAGATCACTGATTTAACAAAAAATGGTGAGGGAGTAGCTCATGAAGATGGAATGACTATCTTTATAGATCGTGCTATTCCAGAAGATTTAGTTGTTATTCAAATATCTAAAGTTAAACAACAATATCTTAAGGGAAAAATTGTGAAATTTCTTCAGCCATCACAATTTAGAAGAGAGCAGGATTGTCCTTATTTTGAAATATGTGGAGGTTGCCAATGGCGACATATTGATTATTTATTTCAGATGCAAATGAAACGGCAAATGGTGATTAACCATTTAAAGCATATCGGGCAAATTGACCATGCAAAACAATTGGTTCAACCGGTAATCGGAATGAAAAACCCCGATTATTATCGAAATAAGGCCCAATTTAAAGTTTCACCGGCAGGTATTGGATATTATAAAAGAAAAAGCCATTACGTGATTCCAATTCAGAAATGTAGGACGCAATCAAGAGTTGTTGGACAAAAAGAGATTGCTGTAGTTGATCAATGGATCAATGAAAGTCGGGTTACGCTTTATGATGAAAAAAAACATCGAGGTTGTTTGCGCGGGATTGTTTTTAGAAGCAATCGTCGGGGAGAATTACTCCTCTCAATTATTGTTTCTAATGAATCAGAACTCGATAAAAATGAATTAATTCATTTTTTTACTAAGAAAATTCCTAATATTGTTTCATTATCAATTAACATTAACGCTCAAAAGGGAAATAAAATACTGGGAAAAACAACAAAAGTTATTTGGGGAAGAGCCTATATAATAGAAGATATGTGTGATTGTTATTTTCAGATTTCTGCTGCTTCATTTTTTCAGGTTAATACAGATCAAGCGGAGAAATTATATCAATGTGTTATCAAATTGGCTGATATTAATAGGACTCAAAATGTATTTGATTTGTATTGTGGAACAGGCACGATTGGTCTTTGCTTGTCAAAATATACCAAACAAGTTTATGGAATTGAGTGTGTACCTGAGGCTGTGGATGATGCCAGAGAGAATGCAACGCGTAATAATGTACATAACATTTCTTTTTATCTGGGAAAAGCCGAAGATGTTTTACCGACATTATTAGAACAAGGTATAAATGCAGATCTGGTGATCTTGGATCCACCAAGAAAAGGGTGCGCCCAATCGCTTATTAACTGTTTAATTCAGTGTGGTATTTCTAAAATTATTTATGTGTCTTGTGATTCAGCGACAATGGCAAGGGATATATGCCTCTTTACTCAAGGAGGCTATCAAATCGAAACGGTTCAGCCGGTAGATTTATTCCCGCAAACTGGCCACGTTGAGACGGTAGTATTGATGTCAAGGGTTGAGAAGTAGATGGGTGAAAAGTCCAGTAATACTGGGTTTTTAGAGGTTTGAGAGTAAAAATCTGATGTGTCA
>JAQWCN010000085.1 GCA_028705955.1 Eubacteriaceae bacterium | reverse complement strand
AATTCGTTGGGATTAAAAACACGAGATTAATGCCCGCCACAATGGATAAAATCAAAAACACAATCGGAATATTATTTTTGAGAGAAGGCCAAAACCCTAAAAACAGCAAGAAAACCAATAACACTGTGGTACTGAGTTCAAGCCGACTGTAATTAAACTCAAAGCGATTGTCAATCATAAGATTGCGAATGGTTATCACACCCTGAGAATTGTCCCATTTTATATCATTTTTCTCTTTACTCTGCCAAAAATATACTTTGTTCTGATCACCATTACTATTGTATTTCAAACTAATCGAGTCTTTAATCTGAGAATGGGAGGCAACATAGTATCTTTTACTACCATTTCCAGGGAGAACATAATAATCCGGCGATGATTCCTTATCGGACTCAAAAGAAAGATCTAAAACTTTATTTGGATGATTAACCGTAAGATAACAGGACCCTACCTCGCTGCCATCAAGAACAATCGATCCGTCTTCGTTCTGAGTAAGTTGCACATTGGAAGTAAGATCGTTAATGGACAACGCATGCAGGCCTCGTTCATCCTGGGGAAGCAGAAAATATGAAAAATTAAGAAGGAGTTCCATCATTCCTCCAACTATTAGTGCAATCATAATCATTACCATTATTGAAATCAGTTTATGTTTTATTATTTTGTCTTGCATTCCATGAATTTTTTCCACTTTTTCTTTCTCCATTTTAATATTTCTGAGTCAACAATTGTCTTCCTATCAGAAATAATCCTTTTATTCCAATGCATTTCCTGTTTTTCCATTCACTTATTTTTTAATCTCATTCTTTTTTCAATTGGCTTCTTCACTTTTCTTATAAACAGCCTCTATCACTTTTGCCACTGGTTTCGGCCAAAATGCCGAAAGCATTTGCAAATCTTCCTGGCTTCTGACGTGGGAATCAATGGTATCCGAGGTCGCGCTTTCACTATGAATCCGGTGCCCCATCAGAATTTCTGGACAGTATAAAAATTCACCATCCATTCGAGACAATTTATCCCACATGGCCCAATCCGCATTTGTCTTCATGGTCTCTTCAAAAGCAATGTCCCCTGTCTTATTCCGGTTGTACGTAACCGATGGACAGCAAATTGGATTACCAAACCCTAAGATCCGGCGCCTTAACGGTTTGCCTGAGGGATGGACCGCCATGGCTGCAAGCATCATTTTCTTTATTTTCAAATTGATATTGGGTGCAACAAACTGCCCGGAACGAATTTCGCCATAATCTGAAAAAGCAATCAACCCCTCAGGGTGGTTGAGAAAAAGCGTCATTAACTGGCTCAAATAGTGTTTAAGATAAACATCATCCTGATGCGCCAAAGTGACAAAACCCGTCTGGGCGCAACGCAACCCAAAATTCCAATCCTTCCCCAGTCCACCTTCTTCGTGACAAAAAAGCGGAATGCCGTACTGATATGCCAGACGGTGAATATAATCATTTTCTGTGGAAGTCACCATAATAATCGAACTGGCCATTTCCTGACGCTGCAGGGATTGAATACACGTCGCCAAATAAGGTGACTGACCGTAAGCGCAAATCACAAAAGTATGATCAATCATCCTTTTCCTTTCTCATCTGCTTCATTTCTTTCTCCAAATCACGGATACGCTTATCCAAAAGCGCCGCATCCTGAATTAATTCCTTATTCTTTTCCTTCAGATCACTAAGCATCTGGCTGTTCCGAAAACAAAAAACAAACAAAAAGACACAGCCCAATAAAAAAAGCAATGACGGCGCGTAATCAATACCCACAACATCGGCCAGCTTAATAATGAGTTCCGGCCAAATTCCAAAAATGAGAATAATAATAGCCCCAATCATCCATAAGATGCTTTCATCCTGGGATATCTGATTTTTTCTGACATTTCGATAAATATATAAAATAAGAATAACAGCCACAGCAATAAAAAAGATCCGTGTTTCCATCGTTCTATGCCCTCCGTTTTTTTCCGGTTATATTATTAAAATACACCATGATAATATAATAAAACATTTTAAACATGTACTTAACGGGTTTAACGATCCCCCCGTGCATGCTCTCCCCAAATTCACGATTTTTCATTTTCACTGCGATCTCATCGATGGAATAGCCCTGGTAAATGAGCTGAATCAGTAAATTTGCATCGGGGAACTCCGGATAAGCGAAAATCTTGGACAAGGGCTCAAAAACGCTCCGTTTTATCACCTGAAGGCCTGAGGTAGGATCCGATATGGTTTGTCCCGTTAACATTTTAATAATTTTTCTAAACAATCCCGTTCCGACCCGGCGAAAAAAGGAATGGTGATAACCTGTCGTTTCCAAAAAACGGGAACCAATTACAATATCCACATCCTTTTCCATCGCATAAACGTACATTTTTTTAGCTTCCGCTGCCAAATGCTGACCATCCCCATCAAATTGAATCAAATGATCGTATCCTTCCTGGACTGCATATTTTAAACCACTTTGAATAGCAAAAGAATATCCCAGATTGACTGGAAGATTTAAATAAGCCACATCGGGATGTTGTTTGATCACATCGATTGTATCGTCTGTTGAACAGTCATTAACCACAAGAATATCCGCTTCTGGAAAGTTTTTCCGGATATCATCAAATACGATGGGTAAGTTTTGAGCTTCATTATGCGCTGGAATAATCATTAATACTGACATCTTTTCCCCCTTAATGTGCCTTAATATTCATCAATACAACACCCACCAGAATAAATCCGAGTCCGGCCCACTGAAAAGGGGTAATGTTTTCTTTTAAAATAAAAACAGATGCTGCAATGATTAATATATAAGACAATCCGGTCGTCAACGGTTGAATAAAACTTAAATTAAACCGCTGTACAATCACGATCCACATCACAAAACTGACGATATAAAGGACCAGGCCCAAAACTGTGGTATACGAAAGCTGAAGGTTAAAAAAGCTTCCGGAAGCCAAAAACTTATTGGCATCTGCCCCCACTTTGACCAGAGTCAGCCCCCCCACTGTACAAAACAAATATATAATAACCGCAAAAACCATCCACATGCTCCTTTCAACTTACATAGTAACGCAGACACATCGTGATTAGAGAAACCACCTGTGCAACGGCAACAAATCCAACATTGATTTTTTTCATCATTTCATAAATCTGGCTGCTCAAATTGGTCCGGTAATGAATGACGACCGCCACCATGGAAAAGGCCAAAAAGCTCACCGGAATAAAATAACGCCCTTGAATCCCCTGGGCAACCGAACTGCCTTCGGCCTGCAGGGTGACCAGTGTCATAATAAAATAAAAAACCGCAAACATCAAGACAATAAAAGCAAACAGCGCTATCCCGGATAAAACCAGCATACTCACAAGGGATTCCCCATCAATCTGATTGACCAGGCTCTTTTCATAATCGCTAAATTCAAACAGCGCTGCAATCAGCATGCCATAATAGCAGGTGATCAGCCACGGCGGCAGCGCAGTATCCAGCCAACCCAATTTTCCAATAAATTCTTCTGAGAAATTGGAACCGAAGGCCTTAAAGGTATTGCTGATCATTTCAAAGAAAAAGTTCGGGTCCGAAAGGGCACCGATAATCTGTTCTGTCGAGAGGGAATTCCCACTAACTGCACCGGCGTACACCACTTTTCGATAGATGAAAACAATAATGTATACTACCAAACTGGTGCCTACAATCGCAAAGAAATAATGTCTTCTTTCCTTAATGTTGGCGAATTTTGTTTTGGGAATTGCCAGGAACAACAAGACAAGGGGAAAGTAAACAGTTTTCATAAAAATAAGAATACAGCTGAGAATTAAAATCGTCGCAAATTCCCCACTGGTTAGCTCCGCCTCCGGATCGTAAAACAATTTGAACATGTGTGCGGTAAACAAGACACACACGGCAATAACCATAACATCGTAAGACAAACTGGCCGCCTGGAAAACGGCCATCGGGGTCAGTGCAATCAAAAAAAACAAATTTTTAGCAAGCGGTGTTGTTTTAATGGCTACATACAACATGATGCAGTAAAAAATCAGATTGAAAAGACGTCCCATATACAATGTCCACAGCAATGACATCCCCATCAATTTGGCAAACGCCATCCCCAAAGCCTGGGGAATATAATAAATGATATACGCATTCACCGTAATATAAGTGGTTTGCTGGGTGTCTCCCTCTGTGTCTGATGTATAGACATCCCCCCAACTGTTCACGGAAGAATAATCAATTTTTGCGTTGGCATCATATTGGAGATCCCCAAAAGAATTGGAAAAGTCGATCACTTCCGAACTGATTTCGTCCACAACCGTTCCATTTTCATCCACTTTGGGAATTAACTGCATTTGAGACAAACTGTAACTCTTCAGGAAATGGGTGATTTCGTCCGGTGCCTGCATTGGCGGCGTTAAAAAAACAAAAAGGCACCCAAAAACCAGGCACAATAAAAGAAAGAGCTTTTCGATGGGAAAGGTATCTTTGGCAATTTGTGCCTGAGGTTGTGTCAAAACAGTTTGTTGTCCGGAAGATCCAGAAATCCCCTGAAAGTTTCTGTCAGGATCCGGATATTTTTGCGTTTTACGGGGCGCTTGCACCCCCGGAGTTTGCCTCTGGTTTGGATCTTTTTTCTGAGCCATCCGACTTTTCTGGAGCCGGCGCTCCCGTTCTCGTTCTATTCTTCTTTGTTCATCAATACGCATTTTTAAACATCGCCGGGAAAGTCATAAAAAAGATTTTTATATCCAGCCACGGCGTCCATTTCTCAATATATTCGATATCACATTTAATCCGCTCAACAATGGAAGTGTCTCCCCGCCATCCATTGACCTGTGCCCAGCCGGTTAATCCCGGACGCACATGATGTTTGATCATGTATTTTGGCACTTCGTCTTTAAATTTATGCACATAGTAGGGCCGTTCCGGCCGGGGACCCACCACACTCATATCCCCCTTGAGAACATTGACAAACTGAGGCAATTCATCAATACTCGTCTTCCGGATAAAGGAGCCAAATTTTGTCTTTCTGGGGTCATTTTCTGTTGTCCATACTGTGTTCCCCACTTCGGGAACATCGTTGCGCATCGACCGGAATTTATAAATATTAAATTCCCGGCGGTTCATCCCCACCCGCACCTGTTTATAGATCACAGGACCAGGGGACGTTACTTTAACAAGAATTGAAATCACCACTAATAATGGCGACAGCAAAACGAGGATAATAAAGGACACGATAATATCCGTCAGGCGTTTCACAAATTTATTAAGGGGTTCGTCCAACGGAATATACCGGGTATTAATTAAAGGAATCCCATCCAACTCATCAAACGACGGTCGGGATCCCTGAATTAAATTAAAATAATCCGGAATAATTTGTGTTTTGATTCCCTGGTATTCACATTTATCAATCACTTCATCAATCCGCCGGTAACTGGTATTGGGCAGGGCAATGACCACTTCATCCACCCGGTTTTTTTCAAGAATGTCGTTCATTTCCCGGGTTGTCCCCAAAATCGGGATCCCGTCTTTGTCCTGCTTGGGGTAGTAGTCATCCACATAGCCGCAAATTTCATATCCCAATTGGCGGTCTCCGAGGGCTTTGTTGGCAAATGCCTGTCCGAGGGCTCCCGCCCCGACAATGATAATGTGTTTGATATTAAAGCCGTGTTCCCGCATGCTCCGGAGAACTTTTCGAATGATGCCCCGTTCCAGGGACATTCCAAAAATCGAGATGATGTAAAACATACCCAGCATGTATCTGGAAAAATCCACACTCTTGGTGGTATATAAAAATGCCAGAATAAAAAGAATCCCCAGGGTATTGGCTAAAATAACCTCCTGACACTCTTTCATAAACCGCTGCTTGCGATAAGGTTTATACAAACCAAAACCCAAAAACAAAATGAGGTATACCGGAACGAGTACCGTCAGTAAACTTAGATAGGAGCCAAAGCGCAAAGACCGCACGCTGTCATTAAAAAATGGCGAAGCAAAACGAAAATACCATGCCAGCAAAAGGGACCCACTGACAATGAGCACATCGAATAAGACTAATAATGCATTAAAAAAATGTTGATTACTCTTGATCATTTCAGTCCTCCTTTGTGTTTATCGATTCTTTTTTAACGCCACATATTTCATGAATTGGGTACCACTGAGCACCATTTTTGCAGTCACTCCATTGTATTTATCCTGGTAGTGTTTTTTGTAAAATATTCCCATTGCATCGTAAAATGCGGCGATGACTTTGGGATTTTTCCGGCCAATACCACTGGCTTTTTTGTAATGCGTGATCACTGCATCCGGATAATAGACAATGGTGTATCCCGCCTGATGAATCCGGTAGCACCAGTCCACATCCTCGCCATACATAAAGAAATCTTCATCCAGCATACCCACCGAGCAAATAACCGTCCGGGGAACCATCATGTACGCACCCATCACACAATCTACCGCGTGAACCGTATATTCATCCAGATAAGTTAAATTATAAGCACCTATCGTCCGGCTGTTTTTAAAAACCTTATCCATTTTTAATGTGTGAAAGACCCCGTTGACCGGTGTTGGAAAACTCCGTTTGCACGCCGCATCAAGCGTCCCGTCCGGCAGAAGCACCCGGCAGCCGAGCGCCCCGATTCCGTCATGGGTCTTTATATAATGCAGGGAACGGGCCAGGGTGTCCGGACGGACAACCGTATCCGAATTCAACAATAAAATATAATCCCCCCGGGCTTCACCCATGCCAATATTATTTGCTTTTGAAAATCCAAGATTTTCCGTGTTCACAATCATTTTGACCTGAGGGTATCTTTTTTTGATCGTTTCCGCACTGCCGTCCTGGGATGCATTGTCCACCACAATCACCTGAACCGTATCGGGGTTCAAAGA
>JAQWCN010000084.1 GCA_028705955.1 Eubacteriaceae bacterium | reverse complement strand
TTGTTGCATTATTCCACGGCAGATCCAAAATCCATTCGATATACGTTTCAATTACGCCCGCTTCCGGGGAACCCTCAGGAACTTTTTCCAGGCGATGCAGCTCATCCTCAACTTTTTCCCGGACTTCGTCGCTGACTTCCAAGGCATCCAACCGTTTTTGATAATCATCAAGCTCATTCGATCCGCCTTCATCCAATTCTTCCTGAATCACTTTTAACTGTTCGCGTAACACATAATCCCGTTGTGTTTTTTCCATTTCAGATTTCACTTTATCTGAAATGGACTTTTCGATTTCAGTCATTTCAATTTCATCGACCAGCGATTGATAGGTCATCATTAATCGTTCATTTAGATTTTCTTCCTGAAGATTTTTCTGTGCTTCTTCCTGTTCCAAATTTAAATTGGCACAGATTAAATCGATCAGGTGATCGGGATCGTCAATGAGATCCAGCGTTTTGTGAAAATCACCGGATATTCTACGGGTTGTTTTCATAAAACGGATAAAAGCCTCTTTAATCAGATGGATCAGCGCTTTATTTTCTTTAGAATTATCAAAAACGGGCTTGATGGGTTGAAAACTCACCGCATAATAAGGCTCTTCCTGAACAAACTCTGTGATTTTTGCCCGTTCTTTAATTTCAACCAACGCCCGGGTCGCATCATCCGGCATCTTTAGCATTTGTTTAACCTGGGCAACACAGCCCACATTAAAAATATCTTCCGGTTTTGGATCCGTCACCGCCAAATCCTTCTGTTCCGCCAGGAAAACATTTTGTTCCCCTGCCATCACCGCGTCAATGGCCGTCATCGATTTTTCCCGTCCGACATCAAAATGCAGAACCATTCCCGGGAACAACCCCATCCCCCTGATTGGAACCAACGGGATGGCATCGCGTTTCTCTTCTGCATAGTGATCACACTGGCTTCCCGCCACAGGATCCGGTCTTGTATCCACTGTATTTTCTGTACTCATATTTCAACTCCTCTCATCCATATTTTCGCTATAAAAAAGGCAATCAGAACGATTGCCTCGCATTTGACTCTTATACTGCGTCAACATCTGACGCCTTGGTTTCTTTTGTTTCCTTCTTCTTCTTTTCAATCAGAGGTTTCTCCGTTCCATCCACAACCTTTTGGGTAATGGTGACCTTGGTCACTTCCGGCTCAGAAGGAACATTAAACATCACGTCCATCATCAGATTTTCAATAATGCCCCGTAAACCTCTCGCTCCCGTTTTATTCTTCATCGCTTTTTGGGCAATGGCAACCAGAGCGCCTCTTTCAAATTCCAAATCAACTTCTTCAATGTTAAACATTTTTTTATATTGTTTAATCAAAGCATTTTTGGGTTCTGTTAAAATACTGATCAACGCATCTTCATCCAGATGATGCAGGGTTGCAATCACAGGGATACGGCCGATAAATTCGGGTATCAACCCATATTTCAGCAAATCGTGGGATTCGATCTTCTGGAGGATCACATCATCTTCTTTTTCTGCTTTTGTTTTGATGGTTGCATCAAAACCCATGGATCCTTTTTCCAGACGTTTTTCAATCACTTCATCCATTCCGTCAAAAGCTCCGCCACAAATAAACAAAATATTTTTTGTATCAATTTGGATAAAGTCCTGATGGGGATGCTTCCGTCCGCCCTGGGGCGGAACGTTGGCCACTGTTCCTTCCAGAATCTTGAGCAGCGCTTGTTGAACCCCTTCTCCACTCACATCCCGGGTGATCGATGGGTTATCGCTTTTTCGGGAAATCTTATCGATTTCGTCAATATAAATAATTCCTTTTTCCGCTTTTTCAACATCCATATCTGCTGCCTGTAGCAGTTTGAGCAAGATGTTTTCGACATCTTCCCCCACATAACCCGCTTCCGTTAAAGATGTCGCATCGGCAATCGCAAAAGGAACATCCAGAATTTTCGCCAGCGTTTGTGCCAGCAATGTTTTCCCGGAACCGGTCGGTCCGATTAAAAGGATATTACTTTTTTGAATTTCCACATCGTCGTCATCTTCTATTGCGTTAATTCTTTTATAATGATTATACACTGCTACTGACAGTGCTTTTTTTGCATCGTCCTGGGCAATCACAAAATCATCCAGACTTTTTTTGATTTCTTTTGGCACTGGCACATTCTCAAAGGAGACAGGTTCCGGTACACTTTCACTTTCTATAATTTCCTGACAGAGCGCAACACATTCATCGCAAATGTATACGCCCGGTCCGGCAACCATTCGTTTGACCTGTGACTGACTTTTTCCACAAAACGAGCAACATACCTGATTAATTCCATCTTTATATTCTGACATATATGCTCCTTTCTCAATTAATGTCCAGTCCGCAAAATTATACCCGGGTCGTAATCACTTGATCAATCAAGCCGTAAGCTTTTGCTTCTTCTGCCGTCATAAAATTATCCCGGTCTGTATCCCGTTCAATCACATCGAGGGACTGCCCCGAATTTTGACTCAGAATCCGATTCAATTTTTCACGGGTTTGAACCAAATGTTTGGCATGAATCTCAACATCAACGCTTTGTCCCTGGGCGCCTCCCAGTGGTTGGTGAATCATAATTTCACTGTTCGGCAACGCCTGTCTTTTCCCCTTCGCACCTGCGGTGAGAAGGAAAGCGCCCATGGAAGCAGCCATACCAATGCATAAGGTGGACACATCACATTTAATAAAATTCATTGTATCATAAATTGCAAAACCTGCAGAAACGGAACCTCCGGGGCTGTTGATATAAAGGGAAATATCCTTATCCGGATTTTCCGCCTCCAGAAAAATCAGCTGTGCAACCACCAGACTGGCCGATGCATCATTAACTTCGCCATCCAAAAAAACGATTCGTTCCTTCAACAGCCGGGAATAAATATCGTAGGATCTTTCCCCACGTCCGGTCTGTTCAACGACCATTGGCACCAAATTCATATTCATGGTCACGGACTTAAGCTTCTGCTGATTCTGAAGCAGCTTCAGTTTGTGTGGCATTTTCAACAAGGAAATCAATGGTCTTCCGTCGTTTGACATTAGCACCAATATATTCTTTCATGCGATCATCCAATGTTTTCTTATACGCTTCAAATTCATGATTGAATGCATCAGCGTATTGTTTGATTTCTTTGTCCATTTCTTCATCTGTCGCTTCAATGGCTTCCGCTTCAGCAATCGCAGCTAAAACCAACTCTGCCTTAATATTCTTTTCTGCATCCGGCTTCATGGTGTTTCTAAAGTCTTCTTTGGTTGAACCGGTATACTTCAGATAATCATCCAGGGTAATGCCCTGTCCCTGCATCTGTTTTTCCATGTTTTCCATATTCTGGTCAATTTCTTCCTGAACCATCAAATCGGGGACATCCAATTCAGACGTTTCAATCGCCCGATCAATCGCTTTGGTTTCCGCATCAATCTTACGTTGACGCTTCTGTTCCTTTGCAAGCTGTTCAGCAGTATCCTTTTTCAGTTCGTCCAGGGTATCAAATTCACTGACATCTTTGGCAAATTCATCATCCAATGCTGGAAGTTCTTTAACCTGAACTTCGATCACTTTTACTTTAAAGGTCGCTTCTTTACCCTTTAAATCTTCAGCGTGGTATTCTTCAGGGAATGTAACTTTCACTTCTTTTTCATCTCCGGCTTTTACACCGATCAGCTGTTCTTCAAATCCAGGAATAAAAGTATGACTTCCCAGTTCCAAACTGTAACCTTCTGCTTTACCACCTTCAAAAGCTTCCCCATCTGCAAAACCTTCATAATCAATAACAACGGTATCGCCTTCTTTGGCTTCGGCGTCATCTTCTGTGATAATGCGGGCATTTTGATTCTGCATTTCTTTCAGTTTTGCGTCAACCGCTTCGTCTTTGACATCCGCTTCCAAAGGAGAAATTTCTGCTCCTTTGTATTCTCCTAATTTAACTTCTGGCTTGACCCCAACTTCGACAATAAAGACAGCACCATCATCATTAACTTCATCCACTTTTTTTAATTCAGGACGAGTGACAGCTTCAATTTTTGTTTCGTCCAGGGCATCTTTGTACACCTTCGGGAAAGCAATTTCAATGGCATCTTCCAAAAACACACCCTTGCCATAATGTGCTTCAATCACTTTTCGGGGCGCTTTTCCTTTGCGGAAACCCTGAATTGTAAAATGCTTTTTGTTCTTTTTATAAGCCTGATTCATCGCATCCTGGAAATCATCCTTTGGGATTCTCAATTCCATTTTAACGGTGTTTTTTTCATTTTCTAAAATCTTAGCGGTCATCTTATCCTCCAAAACTACTATTTATATATTCTTTCTCAATTTGTTTAGTATAACACAGGCATTTTTATCATTCAAGTTTGTTCAAATTGTTTTTTTCTTTTGCTGCCTTAAAGCGGTATCACAACAGACCGAAAGGGGACAACTTTCACAATGGGGGTTGCGCGCCGTGCACACTTTTCGGCCATGCCATATTAACTGGTGATGCGCCCTAGACCATTTTTCCTTTGGAATATTCTTCATCAAGTCTTTTTCAACCTGATTCACATTATTGCCTTTTGCCAGTCCAATACGTTTGGAAACCCGAAAGACGTGCGTATCCACCGCAATGGCCGGAATGCCAAAAGCATTACTCATCACCACATTGGCTGTTTTTCTTCCCACTCCGGGTAAAGCAGTCAGCTCTTCCATCGTCCGGGGAACCTCCCCGCCATATTCAGACAGCAAAAGGTGACACGTCTTCATAATATTTTTTGCCTTGGTGTTGGCCAAACCGCAGGTTTTGATTCTCGAAAGCAATTGATCCTCAGTTAAAGATAAAATTTTTTCCGGTGTATTATACGCTTTATAGAGTTCCGATGTCACCTTATTCACCCGGACATCTGTGCACTGGGCAGATAACATGGTGGCAATAAGCAATTCAAACGGGGACTGAAAATCAAGCCCGCATTTTTCATGACCGTACACATCTTCTAAAATGGCAATCGCCTGCGCCCTTCTTTCTTTATTCATGATCGGACTCATTAATAATGAGCGCCATAAAGATTAAATCTTTACTGCCCACATTTTCAATTGAATGCGCGTGTCCGCTTCCCGTTATCATCACGTCATCCTTTAACACGATAGAAGGCATCCCATCATCAACCACTTTTGCCTTGCCATCCAGGATAAAGTAAATCTCCCTTTCACCCTGATGGTCATGATAGCCAATGGAATCCCCGGGTTTTAAGGTTTCTTTTGCGTACAGCCGTCCATTCCCGCATAATTCTTCCGGTGGCACCACCAGTTCTTCATAAACGTCCCCATGGCCATCCCGTACGCCATGTCTGATGTGTTTCGTCCGGTCCTCGTTTTTGATAATCATTTTTATTCTCCTTCGTTAATCCAAAATAATCCTTACCGGATAACAATCCGGTAAGGATTTTATTACAATGCATCCTTTATGCTATTGTAAGTCACTGATCCATCCATTATTTCCCAGTGTGCTCATATACGAACGGTACAAGTTACAGCAAATGGTACTTTCAGAACCGCCGACAACGCCATGGTTAACGGTCCCGACCCAAATACTGGTTGTCAGGCTTCCCGTCATCCCGGTAAACCACAAATCTTCAGCATTATCCGTCGTCCCGGTTTTCCCGGCTGTCGCATAGCCTGTTTGCGCCGCTGTTGCTGTCCCGCTGGTCACAACCTGCTGCAAAATATTCCACATGGTACTGGCTGTTCCCTGACTCATCACCTGATGCGAATTCAAATTTAATTGACTCTTGTCAAAGACTTTATCACCATTACTCTTTTGAACCTGGGTCACGTAATACGGCTGATTATACACTCCACTGTTATTAAAGCAGTTAAAGGCCGCTGCCATTTCCAATGGTTTGATGCCATATGTCATCCCGCCTGTGGCTGTCGCCAGGTTATAATCATCATCCACAATCGTCGAAATCCCCATATTCTTCATCCAGCTCATGGCATTATCCACACCCATGGTGTTCATGACATAAACTGAAGGAACGTTTCTGGACATTACCAACGCCCTTGTAATGGTGATATTCCCCATCGATGTATTATCGTAGTTTTTCGGCGTGTAACCTCCGTAACTCTGCGTTGCATCGGAAACCGTTGAATCTGCCGTAAAGAGCCCCTGCTCAATAGCACCACTGTAATACAGCGGTTTAATATTGGAACCTGGCTGTCTGGCCGTATTACACATATCAATATCAGTATTCCCGCCATAATAAGCTCTGACCGCGCCATCTGTATCCACAGTGACGATTGCATCTGTGATTTCACTGCCTTCCGGATAACTGCCTTCGGAGATATTCACCGCTGTTGTCTGCATGTTGGTATTCACCGTTGTATAAAGTTTATAACCGCCACTGGCAATCTGTGTTCTCACCGAATCAATGGCGTCTTCTTTTGAAAGCCCTTCCTGTTTCATCACATTTGGAGCCTGAGCTTCTGCATATTCCTGCAGCGCTTGATTAACAAATTTTTCATATCCAGCTGTAATCTGATTATCCAGCGTTTCTGAATCCCAGGGGACAATTGTAATTTCCGTTGCTTTTGCCTCATCGCATTGCTGCTGGGTGATGTACCCCTCTTTCACCATCCGGTCCAAAACAATTTCCTGTCTGTTTTTAGCGGCCTGGAAATTGTAATTTGGCGCATACGCCGATGGCGCCTGGGGCAAACCGGCCAGCATAGCACATTCTGCCAGATTACAATTAGCGATATCTTTTCCAAAATACGTTTTGGCCGCTTCCTCAATCCCATAAGCTGAAGAGCCAAAATAGTACTCATTCAGGTACATTTCCAGAATCTGATCTTTGGAATATTTCTTTTCCAATTGCCAGGCAATGGAAATTTCCTTAAACTTACGATTGATTGAATCTGTAAAAGTCTGCTCGCTGGAAATATCCG
>JAQWCN010000083.1 GCA_028705955.1 Eubacteriaceae bacterium | reverse complement strand
CACCTAAATATAAACGCAAAAGATAATAACAGTTACGAAATGGCGTTGGCTGCTTAATCGCAGTTAATCATTTTTAACTCATCGCGGCACATATTACCGCACGTCCCCTACTTTTACCTGTGATTGTAGGCTTGACGTTCATGAAGCAGGGACCTGCCGTCAGGAGTCGCCCTGACCTCTCGGCAATTTAAGGGCTGGTACACTTTGTTTGGGTCATTGGGAAACAGCGTGTGCGAGAAAAAATCCAATGACTGCGCTCGGAGAAATTGTTATGAATGTATTTTCGGACATGGGTTCGACTCCCATCGCCTCCACCATTTAAAATTTCTATTTTTTTGATGATACGCCATGCCAGTTCATTTTGACTGGCATTTTTTAATTTTAATTTATATCTCTAACCTTTTTTCTCTTTGTACGGTCATCATTTTCTGACCTACGGTTTCCACTGAAATTTCTTTCCTGACGATGAGCCATTGAAGAAATTTTACAACGCCAAAAAACTATGCTAGAATTAAAATTAAATTGATTTGGCAAGATTCTATCGAGTATCCTTGAATGGCGAATAAACGCTTTTCCAGATACTCTCAGAATAAAAGAATTAGAAATGGAGGACCCTAATGAAAAGACAGGATTATTTAAACTGGGATGCTTATTTTATGGGCATTGCCTTGCTGTCAGCCCTGAGAAGTAAAGATCCTAACACCCAGGTTGGCGCTTGTATTGTCAGTCCTCAGAAAAAAATTCTCTCGATGGGCTACAACGGAATGCCGACAGGGTGCAGTGATGATGAAATGCCTTGGGAACGGGACGGCGATCCTTTGGAAACTAAATACTTATATGTCTGTCACGCAGAATTTAATGCTATTTTAAACAGCGGCGCCCATTCTTTAAATGATGCAACGTTATACGTGACCTTATTTCCCTGTAACGAATGTACGAAAGCGATTATCCAATGCGGTATTAAAAAAATTGTTTATATGGAAGATAAATACGCTGACAGCACTGCTGTCCGTGCAGCCAAAAAGATGTTGGATATGACCGGCATTCGTTATGAACAATACATTCCTCAAAACAAACATGTTATCCTTGCTCTTTAAAAAAACAGGATGATCCCGCCACGGAATCATCCTGTTTTTTTATTGAAATACTTTTCTTGCGATTTTCACTCCTGCTCTGGCATCCTTACCGTAATAATCTGCCCCAATCGTTTTTGCGTATTCTTCATTCAGAACAGCGCCGCCCACCATGATCACAATATCCGGAATCTCCTTTTTTAAGAGCTTGACGGTTGTTTCCATATTGGCCACCGTTGTTGTCATGAGTGCACTTAAACCCACAAGTTTTATCTTTTTTTCTTTAGCGACCGCAAGAATCTGTTCCGGCTTTACATCTTTTCCCAAATCGATGATGGTATAACCATAGTTTTCCATGATGACTTTCAAAATATTTTTGCCAATATCGTGCACATCACCCTGAACTGTTGCGAGCAACACGGTTCCTTTACTAACCTGTTCATCTTTTCCAATCGCTTTTTTGATTTCTTTAAAAGCATTCTGAACGGTTTCTGCCGAAAAGATTAAATTAGGAAGAAACATATCCCCTGTTTCAAAGGCTTGTCCCACTTGATCCAATCCCGGAATTAAATACCGGTTAACAATTTCCATCGGCTCCATTGATTGTAAAAGTTTTTGAACTTCAGGGATGATTTCATCTTTTAAGCCTTCCACAACCATCGCAGTCACATCCGCTGGGCGATCCGTTTTATCTTTTTTTGTTTCTGGTTGATCAGGCCCTGAAATCCCTTGAGGCTCTTGATCTTCGTGATGAGCTGATACGTAAGCCATGCACCCCTGATCCCGTCCGGAAAGGGCTCTAAAAGCTGAAACAGCAGCCATCATCTGCTGATCTCCTGCTTTCATAATTGGGGTATCCAAACCTGCCGCCATGGCCATCGTCAAAAATGTCCGGTTAATGAGCCCCCGGTTCGGCAAACCAAAAGAAACATTGCTTACCCCCAACACAACGGGCACATGAAATTGATCCTTTATTTTGGTAACTGCTTTGAGTGTCTCCATAACTCCAGCCTGTTGAGCGGACGCGGTCAGAACCAGACAGTCCATCAGTACCCGGTTGTCTTTAATGCCATAATCTTCTGCTTTTTTTATGATCCGTCCGGCAATTTCAACGCGTTTTTCCATCGTTTTCGGTAAACCCGCATCATCCATTGTCAATCCCAACACACAGGCCCCATAATGACTGATCAAGGGAAGAATTTTTGCCATGACTTCTTCTTCCCCATTCACGGAGTTAATAATGGGTGTTCCATTATAATGCTTAAGCACTGCTTCGATGACTTGAGGTTTTGTAGAATCAATTTGAAGGGGTAGATCGACAATCTGGCTAAGCTCCGATACTGCTTTAACCATCATGGCGCATTCATCGATCTCCGGTAAGCCCACGTTGACATCGAGAATATCTGCTCCCTGGCGTTTCTGTTCTAAAGCCAGTCTTTTTAAGACAGTGGTTCGACCATGACGTAAATCTTCCCTGAGCTCCTGATTCGCTGTTGGATTGATCGCTTCACCGATAACCCGGATATCTTCCCCTAAAACAACGGTTTTTGTAGCCGTTGCAACCCTAAGGGGTTGCCGACGGGTTTGCCATGAAAAATCAATGGCAATTGCTTCTGTTTTCTCGATTGTTTTTTTAATATGTTCCGGCGTCGTTCCACAGCATCCGCCAAGAATGCAGGCTCCCTTTTGGGCAATTTGCTTCATATAGTCCGAAAAGGTGTCGGAATTGATGTCGTATGTTGTCACGCCTTGATCAACTCGCGGCAACCCGGCGTTCGGTTCCACCGCAAGGGGTACGGATGCCGCTGCAACCAATTGATCAATCAAAGGCAACATCTGTTCCGGTCCTGTTGAACAATTAATACCAATGGCATCAACGCCCAAGGACTCTAAAATGGTAACAACCGTCAGTGGATCTGATCCTGTGAGTGTTCTGCCATTGGCTTCATAGCTCATCGATGCAATAACAGGAAGATCACTGTTTTCCTTCACCGCTAATACCGCAGCCCGGGCTTCATAAATATCGGTCATGGTTTCAATCATAACCAGATCGACCCCATCCTTAACGCCAGCCTCAACCATTTCCGCAAAGATTGCTTTGGCCTCTTCAAAGGACAGATCCCCGAGATCACCAATCAACGCGCCAATGGGACCAATATCCAATGCAACAAAATCGGGATGTTGATTTCTTGCAATCTCCACAGCGGCAGCAATAACCTGCCCCACACTTTCAGGAACTGCTTTCATTTTGTAACGGTTGGCCCCAAAGGTATTGCTGATGATAATATTTGCCCCTGCCTGAACATATGCGTTTTGAATCTCCCCAATCTGTTGCGGGTGAGTCAAATTGAGTAATTCCGGAACCGAACCGGGATTTTTTATTTTTTGTTGAATCAGACTTCCCATTCCCCCATCAAGATAAAGCCGGCCTTTTTTTAGTTCTTTTATAATATTCATATTTCTCCTAACCTGGCCCAAATGATTGGGCCTTAAATGATACATTCGTTTTAATAAAAAAGCACACCTTCCCTTGATGAAAGTGTGCCGATACAATTATCTTTCATTTCACGGGATGAAATGTTGGAATTGGCACCACGCCTTTTTAGACAGGTTGCCGGGCTTCACAGGGCCAGATCCCTCAGCCACTCTGGATAATAATTTATTTAGTTTTTAGTATAGCAGACTAAGAACGTGGATACAACCACCTTTTTAAAAATAAAACCCGATGCATCTCTGCAACGGGTTATCTTTTTTTAATGGTGATCCATCGGGGATTTGAACCCCGGACACCCTGATTAAAAGTCAGATGCTCTACCAACTGAGCTAATGGATCATTAAATATTAAATTTTTTATCCCAATTCCACCTCTTGAAGAATTCGGAACTCTGCCGGACTAAGCGATTCACTCCAAATCTAAGATTTGGCTTCTCTGCTTATACCAACTGAGCTAATGGATCATTAAATATTAAATTTTTTATCCCAATTCCATCTTTGAAGAATTCGGAACTCTGCCGAACTAAGCGATTCACTCCAAATCCAAGATTTGGGTTCTCTGCTTATACCAACTGAGCTAATGGATCATTTCATTGTATTGAATGGCAGGGGTAGCAGGACTCGAACCTACGCATACAAGAGTCAAAGTCTTGTGCCTTACCGCCTTGGCGATACCCCTACCTAAAAAAATGGGGTGGGCGAAGGGACTCGAACCCCCGACAACTAGAACCACAATCTAGCGCTCTACCAACTGAACTACGCCCACCACAAAATGATAAACAAAAAAATATGGCGCGCCAACAGGGATTCGAACCCCGGGCACACGGCTTAGAAGGCCGTTGCTCTATCCAACTGAGCTATTGGCGCACATTTTTCATAACTGGAGCGGGTGAAGGGAATCGGACCCTCGCGACTGGCTTGGAAGGCCAGGGCTCTACCACTGAGCTACACCCGCAAAAAGTTAATTCAGAAAGCACGTTTTATGCAACTGCCTTGAACCAGCCTTTTAAGTATTCTCAAACGAGAACAGGAATTAGTATACTTGAAAGCGCCTTTAATGTCAATAGTTTTTTTAGAAAAAACTCACTGAATTCTGCATTTCCATGCCAATTCCTGTCAATGAGCATCACTTTAAGGGAATAATCTCCCCATCGATTTGATTCTTGTCAATGGAAATAATCCCATAGGTTTCTTCCCCTCCCGGCCGGGCATAGGCAAGAGCCCCAGGATTCATGATAAAAATTCCACCCGTCTCTTTAATAACGGGAACGTGGGTATGACCATACAAAACAATCTCTGCGTTTTCTTCTTTCCCTTTTGAATAAAGGGTCCCTAAACCGCTTTTGACACCATATTTGTGGCCATGACAAGCCATGATTGTTTTCCCGGCAATTTGTGTCTTGACAAGAAGATGACCATTGGGATTTCCAAAATCCATATTACCTAAAAGACTAATAACGGGAACATCCGTCCACTGTTTAATCGCCATCGCATCTTCGACATAATCCCCCAAATGAAAAATGACCGCCGCATTTCCAATGGCGTTCACCGCTTTTTCAAGGGATTTGAGATTTCCATGACTGTCACTGACAACACCTATTCTCATATTTTCTCCTTAAAGCGTATCCAGATGAGCCTTTGCCAATGCAACCGCTCTGGAACGGTGACTAATGGCATTTTTAGCCTTTTCTCCCATCTGAGCGTAACTCTTTCCGGTACTGTTCACAATAAATAATGGATCGTAACCAAAACCATCGGTTCCTGACAATTCATGGGCGATGGTCCCCCGAACAGTGCCCCGTCCTGTCCACTCTGTCCCATCGGGCAAAATCAATGCGATGGCACAAACAAAAGAAGCCCCGCGCTGGCCATCTGGTATCTCTGCCATTGCAGCCAATAGTTTTTGATTGTTGTCCGCATAGGTCACGTGTTCTCCTGCATAGCGGGCGGAATAGATACCTGGTGCCCCTTCCAGTGCGTCGACAGACAATCCTGAATCATCAGCCATAGCAATTCTGTTGCTTCCTTTTATATAAGGCGCAATGGCACGAACCTTAATTAACGCATTTTCTTCGTAGGTCGTACCGTCTTCCACAATATCGACATCAATGCCTACTTCTTTCATGGTTTTGATGGTATAGTCATTGCCCAGCATTTCTTTGAGTTCCACCGCTTTGTTGGCATTCCCCGTCGCCAGGATAATGGTCTTTGTTTTCATGATAATAACCCCAATGTTTTTTTCTCTACCGCAATCAATGCGTCAATTCCCTTTTCTGCCAAGGGCATCAGCTGATCAAATTCTTCTTTGGTAAAAGGGCGTTCTTCCCCGGTCCCCTGAATTTCAATGATTCTGCCGTCTTCAGTCATCACTAAATTCATATCCACTTCCGCATGAGAATCTTCCTGATAACATAAATCTAAAATCGGTTGATTATGCCAAATGCCTACGCTGGTTGCTGCCACAAAACCTTCAATGGGATTTTGGGAAAGCCTTCCATCCGAAAGCATCGCTGTCACAGCATCCTGCAACGCTATAAAAGCGCCAGTAATGGCCGTTGTCCTCGTGCCTCCATCTGCCTGAATAACATCACAATCCAGCCAAATGGTCCGTTCTCCAAGTATTTCCATATTAACAACCGAACGCAGGCTCCGGCCAATTAAACGTTGGATTTCCATTGTTCGGCCATCTATTTTACCCCGGTTGCGATCCCGTCTTTTCCGGGTATCCGTTGAACTGGGCAGCATGTCGTATTCCGCACTGACCCAGCCCTTTCCCTGTCCCCTTAAAAAAGGAGGAACACTCTCTTCTACCATGGCGGTACACAGCACCCGGGTTTCCCCCACTTCCATTAAAACTGAGCCTAAGGCATGTTTTGTAAAATGCCGGGTCACGCTAACCGCCCGACCTTGATCCCAATTTCGGCCGTCTAAGCGTTCAATTCTTTTCTTTTCAGCCATTGATCTGCTTTCCAACCACTTCACGGATAATTTTATTGGCCAGTTGAGGATTCGCCTGACCTTTCGTTGCCTTCATCACCTGGCCTGTCAAAAATCCATAAGCTTTTTTATTCCCGGCCGCTATATCTTCTACCGATTTTGGATTGTCTGCGACAATCTTTTCGATGATCCCCTGAAGTTCTCCGCTGTCGCTCATCTGGGCCCAATGATTCTTTTCAACAATTGTTTTGGGACTGTCTTCCGATTCAAACATCTTTTCCAAAACACTTTTCCCAATTTTCCCACTAATGGTACCGTCTTTAACCAGCGTTAAGAGTTCAGCCAAGGCCTTTGGTCCAAAGGGAATGTTTTCCATGGTCAGTTCTTTTTCTTTAAGATGGGCGGGAATGTCTACCATCAACCAGTTTGAGATCTGCTTTGGTTCGTCGTAAAGTTTGACCGTCGCTTCAAAGA
>JAQWCN010000082.1 GCA_028705955.1 Eubacteriaceae bacterium | reverse complement strand
GTTCTTTTTGTCGTTTGTGTATATTAAAATATATAATGACACCTATAATTAATAAAACGACTAAGATGATAACAAAGAATGTCAGAAAATATGTGATTTGATAAGCTATATAATACATTTTCATTCCATACTTGGTTCCAAAGAAGAAACCAAATCCAAAAAGAACAAGAGCAAAAATAATTTTTACAAGTATTTTTGATTTCAAGTTGTTCTTTTTATCTACATTTTTAGATTGATTTGCCATAAACATACTCCTCTCCCATAAATATTTTCTATTATACACCAATTTCATGAAAAATACCTTATGCATTATTTATTCTAGAGATCATTGAATTAGATAACATTCATAATGAATCCCATAATCATACCAAGAAGTCCTCCAAGCCAAATAATTGCATTAAGTTCTTTATGCATAATTTCAAGCAAAATTTCTTCCATTTGCTTAACATCAAACTCGTTGATTTTATCTTCAACAATTTGAGTAATGTTGATTGCCTGCATCGCCGTTGAAAGGCCATGTTTGACTAAATAATGATAAATACCGATAATACTTTCTTTTACTTTTGGAAGATGATGGTGATACTTTTCGTATAAATCTTGAAAAGAAGTATCTAACATATTATTACTTTCTGATACAATAACATGATTAATAATATTTTCGCCTTTTGAAGAAATAACGCCATTAATCGTTTCACTAATTTTTTCTTTTAAAGCTTCGGGTCGGATTAAAAAAGAAAATGCACCAAATAGAGAATTATTCTGAGCTTCATTTAGAGCAATATCAGCTAATTCTTCACCTAATTTTGGATTACAAGCTTTTGCATATACTTTTTTTGTAAGAGAATTTTGAGATTTGCTTAAAAACTGATCATAATGATCTTGACCCGCAGAAGAAATGATCACTTCTCGAATTGTTTCCTGATTTTTTTGATTATGGTTAACAAGATAATCACAATAATCACTGATTTTTTGATCCATTTGATCTGATAATAGAGTATCAGACATCGCCTCCTCATTAATGAGATATTTTCCAATGGCAGATCCGCAAGATTTAGCAATACGGGCCTTTTCCTTTGGAATAATCCCAGGGGTAAATGGAAGAGTCCAATTACCAATTTTTACAGGATGCAATGGGCGAAAGAGCATGCGAATAGCAATTCCATTTGTAATGAGTCCTATAATTGCCCCAACAAGTGGGCCAATAATGAAAGAAAGATTAATAGTCAATAAATCACTCCTTTTGTATAAATAAATTCTATTTTAAACCTAATAATCAAAAAAAACAATTGATTAATTGCTTCAAATTAGCTATAATGTCTATAATATAAAAATGATGATAGGGAAGATAGAAAAATCTTTTTAGAGACAGATATATCGCTGAAATTATCTGAATACTTTTTCTAATTACCACCCTGGAGTTGACTGGGAAATAACCAGTTCCGGCATTCAACCGTTAACGAATAAATGAGAGGATATCATTATGATATCAATTTGGGTGGAACCACGTAAATTTATACGTCCCTTTATATCCGTTTTGGATTTAAAGAGACGTTTTTTATTTATATAAATGTTTAAAAGGAGGATTGAAAAATGCAAATAGAATTATTGAATGGAGACATCAGAGAATATAAAAATGGTACAACGGTATATGATATAGCAAAAGATATTAGTATGGGGTTGGCGAAAAAGACGTTGGTTGGAGAAATTGATGGACAACTTGTTGATATTCGTACTCCTCTAATCCGAAACTGTCATTTGAAATTTTTAACTTTTGATGATGAAGGAGGAAAACATACATTTTGGCATTCAGCATCTCATTTGATGGGCAATGCAATTAAGAGATTGTGGCCGGATGCTCAATTAACGATTGGCCCTGCAGTTGACAATGGTTTCTATTATGATATTGATATGAAACATGTTTTAACTCCAGAGGATTATCAGAAAATTGAAGATGAAATGAAAAAAATCGTCAAAGAAAAACCCGAAATAAAGTATTATACAATGTCAAGAAAAGATGCTTTAAATTGGGCAAAAAAAGAGGGAGAAACCTATAAAACAGAGTTAATCACCAATTTGCCCGAAGGAGAAACAATTTCATTTTATGGTCAGGGTGATTGGGCTGATCTTTGTGCAGGTCCTCATATTAAAAATGTTGGCCAAATTAAAGCATTTAAAATCATGAATTTAGCTGGGGCATATTGGCATGGTGATGCAAATAATAAAATGCTTCAAAGAGTATATGGAGTCGCTTTCCCTAAAAAGTCAATGTTGGAAGAATATTTGAATCGATTAGAAGAAGCCAAAAAAAGAGATCATCGTAAATTGGGAAAAGAGTTAGACCTTTTTTCCCTTCATGAAGAAGGTCCTGGATTTCCTTTCTTTCATCCAAAGGGAATGGTGATTAGAAATGAACTGATTGATTTTTGGCGTCAAGAACATCGTCGTCGTGGTTATAGCGAAATCAAAACACCGGTTATGTTAAATTCAGAATTATGGAAACGATCAGGACATTGGGATCATTATAAAGAAAATATGTATTTCAGCGAAATTGATGGACAAGAGTATGCAATTAAACCCATGAATTGTCCGGGTGGTATGCTTATATATAAAAATACACAACACAGTTATCGTGAGTTACCGATTCGTGCTGGAGAATTGGGATTTGTTCATAGACATGAACTTAGCGGAGCATTACATGGACTGATGCGCGTTCGGGCTTTTACACAGGATGATGCACATATTTTTATGATGAAAAATCAAATTGAGGATGAAGTTAGTGGCGTCATAGATTTAGCCGATGATATGTATAATGTATTTGGATTTAAATATAAAGTTGAATTGTCAACAAAACCCGAAAAAGCAATGGGGAGTGACGAAGATTGGGAAACGGCGACAAATGCATTAAAAGAAGCTTTGGAAAGAAAAGGAATCAACTATGCTATAAATCCAGGAGATGGTGCATTTTATGGCCCAAAAATTGATTTTCATCTTGAAGATAGTATTGGCCGAACATGGCAATGTGGAACAATTCAATTAGATTTTCAAATGCCAGAGCGATTTGATTTAACTTATATTGGACAAGATGGTGAAAAACACCGTCCTGTTGTCGTTCATCGAACAATATTTGGAAGTATTGAGCGGTTTATGGGGATTTTAATTGAACATTTCGCAGGAAAATTTCCGTTGTGGCTGGCACCGGTTCAAGTACAACTTATCCCGGTTTCAGAAGTTCATGATGATTTTACAAAGCAATTGGCTTGTTTACTAGAAAAAGAAGGTATTCGAGTAAATATTGATTTTAGAAATGAAAAAATTGGTTATCGTATTCGTGAAGCACAACTTCAAAAAGTTCCTTATATGCTGGTTATTGGAGATAAAGAAGTTCAGGGAGACAAACTTACGGTTAGAAATCGGGATACTGAAAAGCAGGTTATTCTTGCAAAGAATGATTTTATTGAAATATTAAAAGAAGGTATTTATTCCAAATCGTTAATATTAAAATAAACTTGACAGTATCCTGAAAAAAAGATATACTAAAAAAGAAATCAAGTAGATGTGAAAACTTCTCACCTGTCTCCTAAGGGGAATGGGTCATAATGACTGGAACTCTTTATGATACAGGTAGACTTTTTCTTTCTATCTGTATCATTTTTATTTATAAAATATACTGGAGGTGTATTACAATAGCAAGAGACATTCAACACGAAATCAATGAAAGAATTCGTGATCGTGAAATTAGAGTAATTGGTCCAGATGGTGATATGCTTGGCATCATGTCTCCGAGAGAAGCTCAGAAGATTGCGGATGATAATGAACTTGATCTCGTTAAAGTGTCACCCAATGCAAAGCCACCTGTCTGTAAAATTTTGGATTACGGAAAATTCCGTTACGAAGAAATTAGGCGTCAAAAAGAAGCAAAAAAAAATCAAAAAGCCGTTGTTATAAAGGAAATAAGGATGTCTGTTCGTGTTGAGGAACATGATATTCAAGTTAAAGCTAAAAATGCTAAGAAATTTCTGAACCAGGGAAATCGTGTAAAATTAACAATTCGTTTCCGTGGTCGAGAAATGGCATATACTGAACAAGGACGGAAAGTGTTGCTTGATTTTGCAAATCGCTTAAATGATGATGGCGTTGTTGATAAAAAACCTAAATTAGAGGGCAGAAGTATGTCCATTTTTATGTCACCTAAAAAAGACAAAGAAAAAAGTCAAGAAAAATAAATATAGGAGGAATAGATATGCCTAAAATGAAATCCCATCGCGGATCTGCAAAACGTTTTAAAATTAAAAAGTCAGGTGTGATTAAACGCGCGAAGGCATTTAAAAGCCATAAGTTAAATCATAAGACAAGAAAAAGAAAGAGAAATTTAAGAAAGGCAAGTTATATGTTGCCAAGCAATGCAAAAGTTGTTCGTAAAATGTTACTGAAATAATCGATAAAGAAGGAGAAAATAAATGGCTAGAATTAAAAAAGGTGTTAATGCCAAAAAGAAACATAAAAAGATTTTAAAACTCGCCAAAGGTTACTATGGTGCTAAAAGTAAATTATATAGACCGGCGAACGAAGCAGTTATGCGTGCATTACGTTCAGCATATAGAGGGCGTAAAGAAAAGAAAAGAGATTATCGTAGATTATGGATTACCCGTATCAATGCGGCTTCAAGAATGCAAGGTATGAGTTATAGTAAATTTATGTATGGCCTGAAACAAGCCAATGTTGCAATTGACCGGAAGATGTTAGCTGATTTAGCCATGAATGATATGGATGCATTTATTGAATTAACAGAAATATCTAAAAGTCATCAATAATATAATAGATTATTAACACGTCATTAATTATCAAAATTGATAATTAAATGACGTGTTTTATTGTGCATTTACAGGTTTGTATAGATAATTCATAGAAACTTGATTTTTAATGCAATAGTGTTACAATAAACTCAATAAAATATTAAAATATTCTTTGTTTTTAGTGACTGAAATCAGGAGTGAATTTTATATGACAAAAATTATAAAAACCAACAATAAGGTTAAGGATTTTATGAGAAATCGCTCACCAGCGGAGATACTTGTTTTTGGATTTGCTTCGGTGATTTTTATTGGATCATTACTCTTAAGCCTACCGATCGCGAGTCAATCGGGCAGCAGTCCAGGTTATCTAAATTGTTTATTTACTTCAACATCATCCGTTTGTGTAACTGGTCTTGTAGTTGTCGATACGGGGACATATTGGTCTGTTTTTGGACAAATTGTAATTATTTTTTTAATACAAATTGGCGGCTTAGGTTTTATGTCTTTAATGACAATTATTTTCGTGGTTGCGGGGAAGCGAATTACGATTAAAAATCGTTTGCTTCTTCAGTCATCGGTAAATTCTGATCGTGTCCAGGGAGTTGTAAAATTCACAAAGTATATTGTAGGTTCTTCTCTTTTAATTGAATTAATTGGAGCGGTTTTACTTTCAATTGTGTTTATCCCGGATTATGGGTTGGGAAAGGGAATTTATTTTGGTATTTTTCATTCCATTT
Source organism: Eubacteriaceae bacterium (assembly GCA_028705955.1). Lineage (GTDB taxonomy): Bacteria > Bacillota > Clostridia > Eubacteriales > Eubacteriaceae > JAQWCN01. The sequence goes on along the minus strand of JAQWCN010000082.1, from coordinate 1,538 downwards.
CTTCATTTTGCAATGCAGGATTTGATTTAATTGGTAATTTTAATAGTTTTGTTCATTACGTCAATAATGGTCTATTATCGTTTACGGTGTGCGCGCTCATTGCGATTGGTGGTATTGGATTTGCTGTTACTTCAGATATTGTAAACTATCCACATACGCATCGATTAAGTCTTCATTCTAAAATAGTATTAACTACAACAGTTATTCTTATATTAGGTGGAGCTATCTTGTTTTATATTTTTGAATATAATAACCCACTTACGATGGGGAATTTGCCGTGGTATGGAAAGGTTTTTGCATCATTTTTTCAATCAGTGACGCCAAGAACTGCAGGATCGAATACCATTGTTCAAGCGGATATGACTTCAGCCTCTAAAAATTTAACAATGCTTTTGATGTTTATTGGTGGTTCCCCAGGATCTACAGCAGGAGGTGTTAAAACTGCAACGGTCGCAGTAATGTTTATAATCCTATTATCGGGATTAACAGGAAAAAAAGATGTCACTTGTTTTAAACGTAGAATTTCGGAGATTGCCTTGAGACAAGCTGCTTGTATTTTCTTTATTGGTTTTATTATTGTATTTTGTGTGTTTATGATTTTATCAATAACGGATTCAAGTATCCCGGCACAACATTTATTGTTTGAAGTATTTTCAGCGTATTCAACAGTTGGTTTGAGTTGTGGAGTTACACCATCACTCTCCATCCTGGGGCGAATTGCATTGATTATTACAATGTTTATTGGGCGTGTAGGTCCATTGACAATAGCCTTTGTGATTACAAAAAAAGAAAGAAGAGAATTAGAAAATAAAGGCAATTATAAATTACCAGACGGTAACGTTTTATTGGGATAATGAGGGGTAAAATGAAGGATAAACAATATGCTATTTTGGGTTTAGGTCGTTTTGGGGAAGCGTTGGCAATTACATTGAGTGAATTGGGTTGTAATGTGATTGTTGTGGACCGGGATGAAGAAAAGGTTCAAAAAATTGCAAACTATGTTACATATGCTGTTCAAGCAGATGTTTCCGATATCAATGCTCTGAAATCGATCGGTCTAAAAAATGTAGATACAGTAATTATTGCAATTACATCAGATATAAATAGTAGTATTATGGGAGTGGTTAATGCTCAAGAATTAGGTATTCCTCAAATTTATGGCAAAGCAAATAATGCCCAACATGAAAAGGTATTACTAAAATTAGGTGTTCAAAAAGTATTTTCTCCAGAACGCGATATGGGGGAACGTGTTGCACATAATCTATTCTCAGGTGATTTTATTGATGTCCTTGAATTGGATACGGATCATTCAATAGTTGAAGTTGATACCTTGCCTGAATGGGAAAATAAAGCATTAGATTCAATTAATATGAGATCAAAATATGGTTTGAACGTTATAGCAATCCGTTCACAAGATTATTTAAACGTTTCGCCTGTTGCATCTGATACTGTGAAACAAGGAGATAAATTGGTTGTTATTGGCGATAATACAAGTATAAATAGTGTTACTCGTCAAAATCAGGATAAGGCAAAATTTA
>JAQWCN010000081.1 GCA_028705955.1 Eubacteriaceae bacterium | reverse complement strand
GCTTTTTTCAATATTGCGCCGCATATTTTCTGACCAGGGTTCAGCACCAAAAACACCTGCCCGGAGTGGTAAATTATTAGGATCGATTCCCGCATCTTTAAGCGCTTCTCCCAGGTAACTGGCGTATGATGGCGTGCAGGTTAAATGGGTGGTTCCAAAATCCCGCATAAGCATAATTTGTTTTTGAGTGTTACCACCGGACATCGGAATTATGGAGGCTCCCAAACGTTCTGCTCCACCGTGAATCCCCATCCCGCCGGTAAACAAGCCATAACCGTAGGAGTTTTGAATAACCGAGTGTTCATCTGCTCCCGCGCAAACGAGTGCCCGGGCTGCACATTCAGACCAGAGTGCCAAATCATTCCGGGTATATCCCACTACTGTCGGTTTGCCGGTTGTCCCGGATGATGCATGAATCCGAACAATCTTGGACAGCGGTTCAGCAAAAAGCCCATAGGGATAATTATCCCGGAGATCTGTCTTATTTGTAAAAGGCAGTTTTTTTAAATCTTCCAAACTCCGGACATCTTCCGGTCCCAAACCCATTTCCTGAAATTTATTCCGGTAAAACGGAACATTGTCAAAAATTCGGTTGACCATTCTCTTCAACCGTTCCAGTTGAAGCTCTTTAAGCCGTTCCTTCGGCATACATTCGTAACTTTCGTTCCAATATTTCAAACTGCGATCCTCCTCAATAGAAAGTTTATATCAATAAAAAACTCGTCCTTAATCACTTAAGGACGAGTTGACTCGCGGTACCACCTTTTTTGGTTTTATAAAAAAACCCTCTCAAAATACTCCCATCCCTGTTGATGGTTCATATTCTTTCCCAGTAACGGCGAGAATCCCGTTCCAAACTACTTCTTGATTCAAGGTTCATTGGACAACTCCCGGGGGAACTTCCCTTCTCCATCCCTTACCGCCTTTCACCACCGCAGCTCTCTGTTAATTTCAGGATAAACGTACTTTCCCCGTTCACAGTCTTTATTGATATATTGTGTTAATCATAATGGATTTTTATAAAGATGTCAAGATTTTTTCAAAATCAGTCTTCCGAAACTTCACCTTTAAGACCAATGGCTTCAGCCACATCCTGCATCCCGGCAATCACTTCTTCAATGGCTTCTGAAACATCGATTCCCATCCATTCGCATCCCTGGGTGATAACCTCCCGGTTTACACCAGCCGCAAAACCCTTACTTTTAAATTTTTTCTTAACGGATTTAACTTTTAAATCCATCACACTTTTGGAGGGGTGCATCAGTGCAGTTGCTGTTACCAACCCTGTGAGCTCATCAAAAGTATACAAACTTTTTTCCATCAGGCTTTCCGGTTTAACATCAGAGCAAATGCCGTAGCCGTGACTGACCACTGCGCGAATGATAACGGGATCAATGCCTTCACCCGTTAAAATTTCCTGTTCTTTTTTACAATGTTCCTCTGGATACTTTTCGTAGTCCAAATCGTGAAGCAGACCGGTGATTCCCCATACTTCCGGGTCTTCCCCATTTTTTACCGCATAATGGCGCATCACGCCTTCCACTGACAATGCGTGTTTAATCAGTGCCTCACTGTCATTATATTTTTGAAGCAGCGCAAATGCGTCGTCTCTTGTAAATGCCATTTTATACCTCCATATGAAATACTTGCTTTGCCACCACTGACACGGGCATTGCCCGACCTGTCCATAACTCAAAAGCCTGGGCTCCCTGGAAAAGAAGCATGCCCAAACCACCCAGTGTTTGACACCCCCGGGACCGGGCCATTTTTAAAAGCCGGGTCTCCCGGGGATGATACACGAGATCAGCGACCGCCATATCCGGTCTCAGCCATTGCGGTGTGTCAATGATACTCGTTTCCGTTTCCGGAGCCATTCCCAGTTTGGTTCCATTAATGAGCAGGGCCGCATCGAGCAGACTGGTTTGGAGTGTCTTTTGATCGGCCAGGGCATAGGCCTCTGCCCTGCACGGCGTATTCCTGTTGACCGTATCGGCAAGAGCCGCCGCTTTTGATTCGGACCGGTTAAAAATCATCAATTTCTTAACCCCGTCCAGCGCCGCTTGAACGGCGACCGCCCGGGCCGCTCCCCCGGCGCCACAAAGCACCACAGTTTCTCCCGCCACCGCAACGCGGTTTTCTTTTAACATTTTCATAAAGCCAGACCCGTCTGTCATATGCCCCGTCAGAATGCCACTTTCGTTAACAACCGTATTGACGGCACCAATGATGGCTGCTGCCGGTGAGCATTGATCGACCAGTGCACACATCGCCGTTTTGTCCGGCATGGTCACATTCCATCCCCGGGCGTTAAGACTTTTAAGACCGTTGACCGCAGTTTTCAGTGCCCTTTCAGGCACATCAAAAGCCATGTAGCAATAGGGAATTCCCAGGCATTGAAACGCCGTATTGTGCATGACCGGTGATAAACTGTGGGCCACAGGGCTTCCCAGCAGACCGGTTAGCCGCGTTTTTGCATCAATCTCCACGTCAGTTTTCCTTTGCCCATTCAAAATCATCCACAATTTCCTGATGCGTTCCATTTTCCATTTGAAGTTCCGGATTTTTAACGGAAATTTTTGAACAGGGGGGAATGGAACGGGTGATAAACGCATTCCCGCCAATCACTGAATCATGGCCAATCACCGTCTGCCCACCCAGTACGGATACATTGGAATAAATGGTTACATTATCTTCAATGGTTGGATGGCGTTTATGCCCCCGCAAGCTTTGTCCACCGCGGGTAGAAAGGGCTCCCAGGGTAACCCCCTGATAAATCTTGACATAATCCCCAATTTCCGTCGTTTCGCCGATGACAATCCCGGTTCCATGATCCATAAAGAAATATTTGCCGATCACCGCCCCGGGATTAATATCGATTCCTGTCCGGCTATGAGCGTATTCTGTCATCATCCGGGGAATCAGGGGAACATTTAAAAGGTCCAGTTCATGTGCCAACCGGTAGACCATCATGGAAAACACCCCGGGATAGGAAAAAACAATCTGATCTTTATCCGCAGCAGCCGGATCACCATCGTAGGCCGCCTGAACGTCCATGGTGATGTATTCTCTTACCTTGGGCAACCGCTGCATAAAACGGCAGCTGATGATCGAAGCCTGTTCTGCGATCTTTTTTTCCTCTCCCGGTTCAACCTGACCATTGAGGCGGCGCATTAACGCCAGTGTAACCTGACGGTTGAGCCGTTCCTCAATGCTCATCATCAAATCCCCGATATAGTACTGGATGGTACAATTAAATAGTTCCCGTTCTCCGTAATGTCTGGGATAAAACAAAGCCCGGATTTCTTTTAAAATACATATAATTTCGCTGCGTCTTGGCAAAGCTGCGGATGTATATGAAATATACGCATCATCGCCCTGATAGCTTTTCACCATTTCTGCTGTCAATTGCGTGATATGCTGGTTAAATTCTCTACTCACGTATTAGCCCTCTTTTCCACCATAAGTCTTTTCCTCATTTTACACTTTGGAATTATTGGCGTCAATAGCCGTCATCAGCCAAAGCATGTTACAAATCTAAAAAGTCTTAAGGATAACCAAAAAATGATTGAATTTAGTGATGAAAACAATTATAGTATAGTTAGATAAGTGAAGGGGGACAGTGGCGAATTTTATGGATTATTTATTGAACTACATTCAACGGCAGCTTTCAAATGAAGGGAAAATCACACATCCAATAGCCATTGTCCTCAACAGTCTTCCTTTCGATTTTTTCATCACAGACAATCAGCATCGTTTACTTTACATCAACGCAAGAAGTATCGAGAACTACAAAATACCAGCCGATTATATTGGCAAACCGTGTTCCACATTGTGTGAAAAATTTTGTCCCAACCCGATTGCCAACTGCGCGTGCGACCGTTTGGACCGGCAAGGTTCAAACAAAATTACCATCGTCGCCGCAAACAGCCGGAAAGTTGTCACTTCTTCCCATCTCAAAACGTCTGACGGAAAAATTATCGGCTATTTTGAGATGATTACAGACGTTACTGAATACGAAGAAGTCCAGGATACGCTAAATGCGATTGTCAATTCTGCACCTTGTGGAATTTTTCGAATTATTTACGATCCCGACAACATCTTGAAGTCCCAAATTGTTTTTATCAATCAGGCGCTTCTCAAATTATATGGTTTTTCTGAACACACTCCCACATCCAAAATCAAGATTGACCGGCTTGTCGATGCTCAGGATCAAAAGCGGACCATTGCCATTTTAAGTGAGGCTTTTATCCACCATACCCAGGTTATTTCTGTCGAATTTCGCCTAAAAACTAAAGACGGTCAGATCAAATGGGTTTCTTGTGGCTGCGGAATCGACTACTCCCAGGGCCTTCCCATTATTAACGGTCTGGAGCTTGACATTACCAAAAGCAAAGTCCTCGAACAAAAACGTTTTGAAATTCAAAGAGAACGGGTCATCACTTTCCGAACCAAAGCCCAACAGGATTCTTTAACCGGACTGTTTAACCGGGAGGCTTTTGAAACTTCTGTCAACATTGTATTAAAAAACCATCCGCCAGATTTACTGGCGGCTATGTTCATGATTGATCTTGATAACTTTAAATCCATCAATGACTATTTTGGCCACGATACCGGCGATCAGATTCTTACGATTTTTTCGATCCGCCTCAAAAGACATTTGCGTAAAAACGATATTATCGGCCGGTTGGGCGGTGATGAATTTGCCGTGTTATTGCCAGAAATAACGTCTGCCGATTATATTCACAAAAAAGCGCTGGAACTCTGTAAGGCTTTATCTTTTGAATACCATTCCCACGTTTCTGCCACCAATGGCTACCAGGTTTCCTGCTCTATCGGCATTGCCGCCTTCAATCGTCATGGGTCAAATTTTGCCCAGCTTTACTCTAAAGCAGATCAAGCTCTTTATACAGCCAAGGATCGCGGCAAGAATCAGTATTCCATTTTTGGGGAAAAGGGATATGTCTCCAAGGGCGCCAGTTGGATGAACCGGGAATGGCTCATAGATGAACTGGAAGAATTGGTCTATATCAGCAGCACCACAACCTACAACATGATTTATCTCAACCGGACAGGGCGCAAACTCACCGGTATCGACGAGCGGGATTACACCGGCAGAAAATGTTACGAAATTATGCGGGGACGTTCAACGCCCTGTCCCCATTGCAACAATGCACATCTGACACCGGATCATTTTATTTCATGGGAAAATCATAACGGTCATTTAAATAAAACCTTTATCATGAAAGCCAAACTTGTTTCCTGGGACGGAATCCTCTGCCGGATGGAATATGCCGTAGATTTGGATGCCGATCCCCAATTGTCCGAAGAAATGAAACAGCATCTCTAAACCCACTTAAAAAACGCCTTTATCCAATAAAAGATAAAGGCGTTTATTTATTTCCGTCTTAATAAACCTAATACACGACAATGGGATCGCCCACTTCGATACCATTAAAAATGGTGCCTGCCGCATTGTACGGGGTGTTCACACAGCCATGGGAACCATTGTTAATATACGTCTGACCACCGTATTCGGATTCGGCCCGCCATGTAGAATCATGAATCCCGATTCCACCATTAAAAGGCATCCAAAAAGCTACCGGCGTCCGATAGTTTTCTCCCACCAACGTGGCGTTTTTCTGCTTGCCGTAAAGTTTGTAGACCCCTGCCGGGGTCCCTCTGCCATCAGAAGCATTGCCCGTCACCACAGGGGTTCCCACAACCAATGCCCCATTTTTATAAAACCACATATATTGTCCGGAAAGTGAGATTTCGACATAGGTATTGCCAATATCTCCTGTCGCCCCGTTTCGCGCTTTTGCAGTCTGGGCATAAACAGGTTCCCGGGTCGTTTGTCCCCCGGACTCAATAATGGGAATCAGCTCCGCCACTTCTGAGGCTTCATCGATTTCCCAGCCATAATTGCCACCACTGACTGTGATAGCCTGTCCGCTGGACGTTGTGAAGCTGTGGTTTTTCCAGGCCGTGTCGTATTTATCGGCCAGACTGGCGACATAAGCCTTCGCCTGGGCTTCATCCACCACGACATTCATCTGATCGTCCACAACCAGCCAGGGACCAAAGGTATTTTTATCCAATACCTCTGTCTGATTGCCAAAGGTATAGGTCACAACCGTACTTAAATATTTTTCCATCACCGATTTGGCCGCCGAAACTTCCTTGGACTCGGAATCGTATGCCGGTTTGACATAACAGCTTGCATTGTCCAGATTAAGCGTTGTCTGACCCGTCGCAATGGCTTTATCCACCGCTTTTGTTAACACGGCTGGATCAATCTCGTTCCCTGTAACCTGCCCTTTAATCGTTATATTGCCATTTTCATAAACGGGATGGGCATTCTCTGCATTGACCACACTGGCCCCGGCAACCGCATTAAGCTGACTGATCACCGCACTTAACTGCTCCTTATTGTATGTAAATGCCGAGGGGCTTTCACCATCGGTTGCTTTGCCAATCAGTGCCAGGGGCCAGCGCCATGGATTCTGTTGGTCGAGAGCTTTTTGAACCGAATCATCATTGGAAGACGTTAGTGTAATATCCGACGCCTTAATGGTTTCTGACTGATTGTCCCGTTCTTCCAGTTTAAGCTGATAGTCCGATGCGTTCCCTTTGACCCCTTGCTTCACTTCTTCCACTGTTTTATTGGACGCATCAAAGCCGTTCATATTGGTTTTGTAAAAGAAATGGGTGTGATAAAAAGCGACACCAATCAAATAAAGCGCAGCGATAACACCCACTACAATTCCAAAAATGATTAATCTTTTTTTGACCTTATGGGTAGCTTTTTCCCCGGACCGTTTTGCCTTCATTTTTTTCGGCGGTTGATGCGCTGATTCCGTGTTTTCCGTTTCGTCTTCGTCAACCTGGCTTAAATCCAGTTTGGCGCCCACCGGTTTCTCCAGAGGCGTTTTCTCCGGCGTCTGCTGTGTCGCGTCGGTTTCCGTCTTGTCGTCCGATTCCTTTGGTATTTCTGTTTCTATCGGTTCTTGTTCTGATGACTCTTGGGCTTCCGGCTCTTCTTTCGCTGACGGTTTCTGAGATTCTGGTTCTTCTGCCGCTGGCGGCTCTTGCAC
>JAQWCN010000080.1 GCA_028705955.1 Eubacteriaceae bacterium | reverse complement strand
TCATCATTAATATTTTTAATGACCCCTTCTTCCTGCTGGCGGTCGGTAATCAATCCGGCCACCGCTCCCCACCGGCAATATTCAAAACGTCCGGCCCCCTGACTCTTGCTGCTGTCTGCCACCACAAAGGTTTGGGCGCTGGCCGCAATGGCCCCTTTTTTAAAGGCCGCTTCTTCATAAGAAAGGGTTGACGGTCCTGTAAGCCCTTTGTACCCATCTGATCCCAAAAAAGCTAAATCGGCATGGATGGTTGTGAGAGCATTCAGTGCCCAATCCCCCACTGCAGCTTTACTGCTGTGGCGAATATATCCGCCAAATAAAAAAACGTCATGATCAGACTCCGCCAAAATGCCTGCGGTAATCACGGAATTTGTAAAAACGGTCAGCCCGTGGCGGAGAACCAATTGCTTGGCAATGGCATTGGTGGTGCTGCCAGTATCCAGAATAACCGAACTTCCCGCCGGAATCAACGCGAGGGCTGCTGTGGCAATCGCTGCTTTCTCCCGGGAACAGACCCATTCCTTCTCATCCAGCGTTCGCTCCGCCAGATCAACCTTCGCAATGGCTCCGCCATGATTTTTTTCAGCAATTCCCTGTTTTTCTAAATAGATAATATCTTTACGGACTGTTTCCGTTGAAACGCCAAAAAGTTTTGAAATATCCCCTACCTTGATACTGCCTTCTTTTAATAATTTTTGAGCCATCCGGTTGCGCCGGTCCGCAGTCAGTGATCTTGCCATTCTTTTGCCTCCTCCATTGTGTTCGCTTATTTTATCACACTTTCCCAATCAATCACACTCTTTTTTATTGGATTATTTGTTGTTTTATGCTTGACACCAATTATTCACAATGCTATAATTTGGATATCTTGCGAATATTAAAAATTAATTGGGATTTACCCCAAAAGGAGCGTTAATAATGAAAGCGAAAGCCGTTCGAATGTATGGAAAAGATGATTTGCGTTTGGAAACCTTTGAACTGCCCCAAATTAAAGAGGATGAAATTCTGGTCAAAGTCATGAGCGACAGCATTTGCATGTCCACGTATAAACTGGTCAAACAAGGCAAAGCTCACAAACGCTGTCCCCAAAATGTGGACACCCACCCGGTCATTATTGGTCATGAATTTGCCGGCGTTATTGTGGAAGTCGGGAAAAAATGGCAGGACCAGTTTAAACCTGGTCAAAAATTTGCCCAGCAGCCCGCTCTGAATTACAAAGGCCGGCTGGATTCCCCGGGGTATTCCTATGAATTTTGTGGTGGCGCCACCACATACTGCATCTTTCCCCACGAGGTCATGGAACTCGGCTGCCTGATGCCCTACGAAGGCAAGAGTTTTTACAAAGCCTCCCTGGGCGAACCCATGAGCTGCATTATTGGCGGTTATCACGGCAATTACCATACCAATAAGCGCGATCACCATCACGCGATGGGCACCAAAGAAGGCGGCAATCTTTTAATTCTCGGTGGCTGCGGTCCCATGGGCCTGGGCACGATCGAATATGGTCTCAATTTTAAAAACAAACCGGCCCGGATCGTCGTCACTGAAATTGACGACGCGCGAATTAACCGGGCAAAAGCTGTTATTTCCCCGGAATTTGCCAAAATGGAAAAAAATGTTGAGCTCCAATTTGTCAACACCGCTGCGTCCGACCACCCTGTTTCGGATTTGATGGCCATCACCGGCGGCAAAGGCTACGACGATGTTTTTGTCATGGCTCCCGTTAAAAGTCTCGCCGAGATGGGGGACCAGCTTCTGGCCTTTGACGGCTGCATGAACTTTTTTGCAGGCCCGACCGATAAAGCTTTTGACGCAAGTATTAATCTCTACAATGTCCACTACACCAGCAGCCATATCATGGGAACAACGGGAGGGAATAACGACGATCTTGTAGAAGCCAACGCCCTGGCTGCCAAAGACATCATTGATCCGTCTGTGATGATTACCCACGTGGGCGGCATCGACGCCATCGCCGACACCACACAAAACCTGCCTGCATTTTCCGGTGGAAAGAAATTGACCTATACCCAATGCGATATGCCCCTGACTGCCATTGCTGATTTTGCCAAAATCGGCAAGAAGGACCCTTTCTTTAAAAAACTGGCCGACTGCTGCGCTACCCACAAAGGGCTTTGGAATGACGAGGCGGAAGCCATCTTGTTTGACCATTTTGACATCCGGGATTGATTGAGAACACAAACCACTATTGACGGATCTGATGACTTTATAAATCTAATCAAAAGCTGAAGAAATGATTTGGAATTATCAAAGCTTTATCTTAAACAAAAAGAGCCCGTTTGTTCTCTGGCTTTTGACGTGTTATACTGATTGTGATGGTCAGGTCCCCACCCGACCATCAGCCCGATTTGCGTTTTGATTCTTCAAGCGCATAAAAAAAGTCACGGAACGAGCCCGTGACTTTTTTATTGTCCACATTGTTAATTATTTTTTCATATCGGCTGCAATGGTATCTGCCAAAGCATCCATTTCCGTTTCATTTTTAAGGGTCGATGTCATGGTTACGTCGGCTTCCAGGACATTCATTTTTTTCATGGATTCCAGTTCTTTGCGCATAAGGGCGCCAACCTTACAGGCCCAGGTTCCATTTTCAATCAAAGCAACCGTCCGGTTCTGAAGATTCAATGCTTTCATATCCATCAGGAAGTCGTGCATCGGCGGGAAAATTCCCAAATTGTAAGTGACCGATGCCAGAATCACATGACTGACCCGGAAGGTTTCAGAAATCAACTGGGATTTATCGGTTTTGGATACATCGTACATCACCACATTGGTCACGCCCCGTTCCACCAGTTTTTGAGCAATGATGTTGGCAGCAGATTCGGTATGTCCGTACATGGATGCGTACGCCACCATCACGGCCTGTTCTTCCGGTTCATAAGTACTCCATTTTTGGTATTTATCCAGAAGATAGGCAAAATCACTGCGCCAGATCAATCCGTGGACCGGGCAGATCATTTTAATATCCAGGCCCGACGCTTTTCCCAACAGTTTTTGAACCTGGGGGCCGTATTTCCCGACAATATTGGTGTAGTACCGGCGGTTTTCGTCAATCCAGTTGCGGTCATAATCCACTTCGTCATTAAAGAGTTTGCCATCCAGCGCTTTAAAAGAACCAAAGGCGTCGGCGGAAAACAGAATGCCGTCCGTCACATCGTAAGTCACCATGACTTCCGGCCAGTGGACCATGGGTGCGATCACAAAGGTAACCGTGTGCTTGCCAAAGCACCGGGTATCCCCTTCTTTGACAATATCCACGCGGTCTGCGGTGTCAAATTCATATTGCTGCATAAACATGGCTGCTTTGGCGGTACAGATAATTTTGACGTCCGGGTAGCGCAATATCAATTCACCCAGCGTGGCGGCATGGTCCGGTTCCATATGATTGATAACCATCACATCCAGGGGACGATCCCCCAATACAAATGCCACATTTTCCAGAAACTGGGGACCCACACTCCAGTCCGCCGCATCAAACAGAACCGTCTGCTGATCCATCAGCACATAACTGTTGTAGGAAACCCCTTCCGGAATAGGATGAATATTTTCAAATAATGCCAGTCTTCGGTCGCTGGCTCCAACCCAAGTCAGATCGTCCGTTACTTTTCTCACACAATGCATGTGTTGCCTCCTTATTTCTCATTAATAATTTATAATCAGTCTATATTTTATCATAATCCATTAAAAAAAGACAGAAGATGCGCTCTTTTTCACCTTCTGTCTTTGTTTTTTTGTCAGTTCATCCCTTATTTTTCATTATCGGTTGTGGCAAACCAGTACGCCCGGAAGATATTGGCCCCGTTCGGGTAAACCACTTTAAGCGTTGTTTTTCCATCGGTATTATTCTTTTCACACAAGGCAATTTTTCCACTGTCCCCTGCGGCGCCGTAAATCGCTTTATCTTTATCAATTTTCGAGGCACTCAATGTTGCGGAGCTTCCTGTTCCGGTCACTACGGTGTCGTATGTTTTTACTTTTTTATTGGTTTCATCCAAAGTGATCCGGACGATTTTATCATTTTGACTGATGATCAGGCTGCCGTCTTCTGCCAAAGTAACATCGGACTGGGCTGTGAATTTCTGATCGTCGCTAAGACCAAATTGATCCCCCTTACCGCCTAAAATCCACATGATTTTCCCATCGGTCCGGCTGATTTTAACAATCATGTTGGCATTTTTAAACGAGACGATCAGGTTCTTGTCGCTAGGATCCAGCATCATCGCGTTAATGTGCAGATAATCCTGAACATCCGTGCTGGTGTAATTGTTGCCTGTGGCACTCATGGCGTACAGTTCCGGATAATCGGTGCTCTTCCACTGCCAGGTCACTTTATCGCCGTTAACTTCCTGAATAATATTGGCCGCAACCGTTGCCCCATCCTCGTTGACTGAAAGGTCAGCGGGAACATTGTCCACCCGTTCATTTTTGTAGGCTTCGGTGATGTAATGGTCATCCGCCAACATGATAAAGCCGTGACCATCCACCGCATCGCCGGGGTTCTTGGCCTCGATGGTTTCATCTTTGCTGTGGAGGGTGATTCCCCCGGCTTTATTGGAGATTTCTTCCATATTTTCGTCCAGCACAATGCGCATGCCCGGATAATAATCGGAAAGCCCCATGGTATCGACATCCGGATTGGTGACATTGTAACTGTAACGGATCGAACCATCTTCCAGAGTATGTTTTCTAAAGTCTGTAAAAACTTTTCCTTTATTTTCATTTCCGGAAAGGGCAATATAATATGAAACATTTCCATTTTTATCCAGTTTATAAAGAACGGGTTTGTTCTTTTCTGTCACGTAGTAGCAGCCGTCTTCGGCACTCTGCCCACTGGCTTGTTTATCCGGCAGCAGGGAAGAATAAGTTCTCAAATAAATGGTGCGGCTGTCTTTACTGGATGTCACACTCACCGACAGCGTATTGTTTTGGGAAATGCTGGCCACGCCCACTTTTGCTTTCCGACCGGTTTTCAGTGTGGTTCCTTCGATTTTTATATTCGCTCCGGCATCTTCGAGCAGGGTAAAGACATTGTCCCGTTCTGTGGTCAGACAGGGAACATCGTACGTGGCGCCATCCTGATCCAGGGGAATTTCCATTTCAAATCCGTTGACAGCCATGTGCAGGGTCCGGTCTTTTAAAAGCGTGACGTCTCTTCCCGCGTAAGCCAGGGTAAAACTGACAATGATGATAAGAATCAGCGCAACAATCCCCGCGCCAATCATTACTTTTGTGTTTTTATTCATAATTCCCTCCAAGTTTTGAACCTTTAAAAATGCTTTAAATAGTTTATCACATCATCTGAAGTTCCTCAAGCAAAAAGGAAAAAAGGCCGCATTTTTTTCAGCGAATCTTAACGATTCAAAAATGCGGTCTTTCCTGTTTATTCTTTATCTTTGTGTTTTACGCCAGGATTTGAATGACTGTTCCCACTTTAATGCTCTGTTTGGGCTTGTTTTCCACCACAATGGCTCCCGGCAACAAGGCCTTTTCATTCCCGGTGAAGACAACCGTTAGGTGCCCCAGCTGGGTCAAATTTTTTTGGGCCGCCTCTCCCACAGATTGGATGGCATAAGCCTCGCCGTCCAGACTGAGCGTTTGCCCGGGAAGGATATCCCCTTCCGGTTTGTTAATATCGATCGTATAACAATATTCCCTCAGCGCATCCGGCGCATTGTCTCCAAAGAGGATCATCATCTCCCCACCGAAGGCCTCGACCTCTGGCCCAATGTGTTTGACGGTTGTTCTGTACACTTCTTTACGCATGGCATTCTCCCTTCGTCCATTTGCTCCCCACAGCGATAATCCCTTGTTTCAAATAAAAAGAAGCCCAGATTCATTGTGGGCTTTTTATTTTTGAACGAAGCGCATCCATTAATACTCGATGGGGTTTTCGATGCAATCAAAAATAACATCTTTAAACCCTTCACAAGCCGTCTTGCATTGAGACTGGGTCCCGGTTAAAATTGCGCCGCACAAGTTGGAGTGGGTCGGACCTCCCCAAAACTTTACAACATCCACATTCGCCTGGGTGAGGGCTTCATCAATGCCGACGGCACCGTGCAGTGCCGGGGCAACCAGATAAGCAATGGATGATCCCACCGGCAGATTGTATGCCTTGGCAAAGTATTTTCCGATTTTAGAAACACATTCAGCGTAGATAAACGTCTGGTCATCATCACTGATACTGTACAACGCCGCTTCCTGTTCTGTAAACTGGCGGACATACCGCAGACCCCTTTCCACGTCGGATACCGTCGGACCAGAGATCACACCAAATACCTGGCCGTCGTTAAACTTTCCGCAGCCGCCATAGGTGGAATAAATACTGACAACTTCCACATTTGCTTTCTTCGTGGCGTCGTCCGCTGCCACGTAACCAATGCCATCGCAACTGGTGGTAAACATGCCAATATCAATATAGCCTTCCGGCAGATGGTAATCTTCTAACATGCAGTCCTCAACATCTGTGAGTAAACGGTTGGCGATCATTTTGCCGTGAACCTTATCACCGATCATAATATCCTCCTTGAGATCCTTTTTTATAAAAACCCGTTACATTATTTTAACATCTTATTTAGAATAATTCAAGCTAAAAGGGCGTTAAGCAAGTTTGAAAAATCTTCTCCCTTTAATTTTTCTGCCCGGATTCCCGGATCAATCCCTGCTGTTTCCATCGCCGCCAAAAGCGTCTCTTTGTCGTAGCTGGTATTCGTCGAAAGACTGTTAATCAGGGTTTTCCGCCGGTTTAAAAAAGCGGCCCTGACCAGAGCGAAAAAAAGGGTCTGATCTTTTGGGATGTAGGGCGGCATCCCTCTCTTTTGAAGGGTTATCACAATGGAATCCACCTTAGGCCGGGGCATAAACACGGCGGCGGGCACATCAAAAGCAATGACCGGATCGGCAAAATACTGGGCGGCAATGGAAAGGGAACCGTATATCTTCTTTCCCGGTGCCGCACAAATGCGCTGTCCCACTTCTTTTTGAACCAAAAAAGTCATGCCTGACAGCGTCAGCGGAGATTCAAGCAGTTTCATAATGATGGGCGTGGTTACATAGTAGGGCAAATTGGCCACCACTTTAACCGCCTCTGATCCAAAGCAAGCGGCCAGCTCGCTTTCTGTCAGTTTAAGAAAGTCCCGGTTAATCACTTCCACATTTGGCCGGTCTGAAAGCGTATCCTTTAAAACAGGTATCAACTTTTTGT
>JAQWCN010000079.1 GCA_028705955.1 Eubacteriaceae bacterium | reverse complement strand
TCCTCCAAGGCAACATTGTAATAATCGGCGATGGCCCGGATACACCGGCCGCTTTCATTCATGTATGTTTGCGGTTTGACCAGCAGGACCTTTTCCCCGTTGTGGAAAAAAGATCCTGTCAAGCCGTCATGCTCTGTCTTGTTCAACGTGACGTGCTGCTTTGCCGCCAGGGCATCTATTGTCATAAAACCAACATTATGCCGGGTTGACGCATATTGCAAACCCGGATTACCAAGACCGGCAACAACAATCATTAATTATACCGTTCTACAAAGAGTTTACTGAGGGATCTTCCGAAATGAACGTAATCAATCGCCCGTCCAAAAAGGGTCCCGGTTTTGATAATTCTGAGCTTGTCAATTTGTTTTTCTTCCGGAATATTAAGCGTATCCAGTGTAACCAGTTCTGTCAACGCTGATTTTTCAATCCGTTCCATGGCCGGTCCGGAAAAGACCCCGTGGGTACAGCCGGCACGAACCGACTGTGCGCCCATCTTAATCAGCGCATCGGCCCCTGAGGTGATGGTTCCCGCTGTATCGATCATATCATCAATTAAAATACAGTTTTTCCCTGCAACTTCACCAATGACATTCATCACTTCGGTTTCATTCGGTTTTGGCCGTTCCTTATCGATAATTGCAAAGGGGGCTCCGAGTACCCGGGCCAGCTTTCTGGTTCTTTTAACACTCCCGGCATCCGGGGCTACAACCACCATGTCTTCCAGATTAAGCCGGCTGAAATAATCGGCAATCATGCCGCTTCCGGTTAAATGATCCAGAGGGATATCAAAGAATCCCTGAATTTGATTGGAATGAAGATCCATTGTAATAATCCGGTCTGCTCCCGCAGTGGTCAAAAGATTCGCCACCAGTTTTGCGGTGATCGGATCTCTTGATTTTGCTTTGCGGTCTTGTCTCGCATAACCGTAATAAGGCATAACTGCAGTAATCCGTCCGGCTGAAGCCCGTTTCATCGCATCGATAATGATCAGCAGTTCCATCAGATTATCATTGCAGGGCGCACTGGTCGATTGAATAATATACACATCTGCTCCCCGCACAGATTCGTAAACATTCAGTCCAATTTCCCCATCACTGAAATGAAGAACATCCGCATGACACAAAGGCACTTCCAGATAATCTGCAATGTCCTGGGCCAACTTCCTGTTGGAATTCCCCGCAATAATTTTTACGCCGCCAAATTTACCATCCATGTTTAATTAAACCTCCACGTTAACTTTATTTATTTTGTTCCCTTTTTTTTATCCTTGAGCTGGGGCATCTTTTTGGTATACCCTTCTTTATTCACCTGACGGGCCCGGGCAATCGCCAATGCTTCCCCCGGAACGTCTTTTGTGATGGTTGATCCTGCCGCAACATAAGCGCCATCGGCCACCGTAACCGGCGAAACCAAATTGCTGTTACAGCCAATAAAACAATTGTCCCCCACAACTGTCCTGAACTTGTGTGTCCCGTCATAATTGACGAAAACCGTTCCGCAGCCCAAATTGACATTTTTACCGACTTCGGCATCACCGATATAGGTTAAATGAGAAGCCTTGGCCCCATCTTTCATGGTTGAATTCTTGACTTCGACAAAATCCCCGACTTTGACATTTTTACCGATGTGGCTGTCCGGGCGCAAATAAGCATAAGGTCCAACGTGGGTTCCGGAATCCACATCACTGTTTAAAATGGTTGAAATCTGAATATCCACGCCGTCAGCAATAATCGAATCTACAATCCGGCTGTCGTGGCCCACCACACAATTGGCGCCAATTTGCACAATTCCTTCGGTGATCACCCCGGGATAAACCACAGTGTCCCGGCCAATAGTCGTCTGGGCACTCAAATACGTCCGTTCCGGATCAATCATCACGACCCCGCTGTCCATCAGCTTTTCATTAATTCTGCGCTGCATAATCTTCGCCGTTTGGGCCAGCTGAATGTTTGAATTGACCGCTGCGATATCCCCCGGATCTGCCGTTGGATAAGACCCGACCTTTTCTCCTGCCTTTTGAAGAATTTCGATGCTGTCCGTCAAATAGTATTCACCCTGAACATTCTGGGGCTTGATTTCTGCCAGTGCCTTTTTAAGCGCCGCCGCGTCAAAACAATACATCCCGGAATTGATTTCTGTGATCTGCTGTTCTTCAGGAGTCGCATCTTTTTGTTCGACAATTTTTTCCAAAGCCTCACCATTTTTTACAATCCGGCCATACCCTGTCGGATCGTCAAAACAAGCGGTTAATACGGTTGCCGCAAAGCCACTTTTTTCGTGCGCTTCAATCAATCCCTGAAGCGTTTGTGGGCGAACCAGGGGCGCATCTCCCATCAGGATAAGCACGTTTCCATCAAAGCCTTCGAGAAACGGCAGTGCCTGCATGACCGCATGCCCGGTTCCCAGCTGCTCTTTCTGCACAAAAGCTGTGACTGTTTCCGGCAGTGTTGTGCGAACAGCATCCGCCTGATACCCTACAATAACCGCAACGTCTTTAATTCCGGCGTCCTGATTGGCCGTGATCACATGATCGAGCAGTGACCGTCCGCAAATCCGGTGCAACACCTTAGGAACATCAGAATGCATCCGGGTTCCCTTACCTGCCGCCAGAATAATTGTTTTTGTTTTTTTCATGAACCATCCTGTCCTTCAAAATTGTTTTCTCTTGAAATGATACCTTTTATCTGAAGCCCTGTCCAGATTTAAAACAAATCTGTAAACGTAAAAAGGAAGGGGAACCCCTTCCTTCACTCAATTACTCTTCATTTTTTGACGCGTCCGTTTTTTGATCATCTTCATAATCGACTTCCAGCTCCACCGGTTTTGCCTGCTCTTCCGCTTCTTTTTCCGCCGCCGCTTTTTCATAGGCATCCAGAACTGCAGTCTGCATGATTCTGCGCATTTCAGACGTGATGGGATGGCAAATATCCTTAAACTCCCCATCGGGTGTCTTGCGGCTGGGCATTGCAATGAAAAATCCATTCTGTCCTTCAATAACTTTAATATCGTGAATGACAAACATCTCATCAAAGGTAACGGATACAATCCCTCTCATCTTTCCGTTCGGATATACTTTTCTAACTCTCACGTCTGTGATTTCCATAGCTCAAGTCTTCCCCCTTTATGTAATAGAATCTGGTCCGCTATAGCTATTGTATATGTTATCATATTTTATTAAAAAATGAAATACTTTTCAAAAAGGATTTTCAGATATTCGCAAAGGTTTGCGTTTCCGGATCTTTCCCGATCCAAAAATAAATGCCTTAAACGGGGCGACGCCGGGCTTTGAGAATCAGCTCTGGATTATCATTTGATTTCATTCTACAGGACTGTTATAATATTAAAAATAGTAATTAATGCGAAGAGTGAAGGAGCATTATACGTTGAAAAAACAATTAGAAAAAAAATATAACCGGCCGGTTAATAAACTGTTTTTTATTGGAATCGGCGGCAGCAGCATGAGTGGTCTCGCCGGGATCGCTCTTGACCAGGGTTTTCAGGTTGAAGGATCGGATATGGTCGAATCATCTTATACCGGCAAGCTTAAGGCAAGAAATGTTAAAATACACATCGGGCATCAATACGATAACATTCCGGAAGATACGGATTTAGCCGTTTATTCTGCGGCGATCCACGAAGATAACCCGGATATGGTCCGGGCCCGGGATCTGGGGATTCCCTGTGTCGAACGCTCGGATTATTTGGGGCTGCTTTCCAATGTCTTTTCTAAAACCATCGGGGTTGCAGGGACCCACGGCAAAACGACCACTTCGTCCATGATTGCCACCCTGCTGCATTATGCCGGGTTTGACCCTTCGGTGAGCATTGGAGGCAAGATTGAAGAAATTGGCGGCAACGCCTGTCTGGGACACAGTGACTATCTGGTCGTTGAATCCTGCGAATATGTCGATTCTTTTCTGAAAACTTCCCATTATATAGGGGTTATTACCAATATCGAAGAAGACCACCTGGATTATTTTAAGGGCGGGCTCAAACAAATCAAACATTCATTCCACGATTTTGGAATGATTTTACCGCCGGACGGTTTGATGATTGCCTGGGGCGATTCCCAGGATGTTCTGGATGTTGTGAAAGATCTCCGGTGCAAAGTCGTCACCTATGGTTTTGAAGACAGCAATGACTGGACAGCCAAAAACATTACTTACAATAGCATTGGCAATCCCTCTTTTGACGCTTATCATAAAGGCAAATGGCACGGTCATTTCTCATTGCGCATTCCTGGTCAGCACAATGTGCTCAATGCCCTGGCCTGCATTGTCTGCAGCGACTTTTTACATATCTCTACCGAAACGGTGGAAACAACACTGGACCATTTTGGCGGAGCCAAACGGCGTTTTGAATTCAGAGGCTGTGTGAACGACATTAATCTTTATGAAGATTACGCTCACCACCCAACCGAACTCAAAGTCGTCATCAATGCGTGTCTGAATCACGCCCACAAACACTTGTGGGTTGTATTCCAACCCCATACCTATTCCCGGACTTTTTATCTGTTTGACGAATTTGTCGACGCTTTTGAAAATGTGGATACCGTCATTCTCAACGATATTTATTCCGACCGGGAAGATAACGACTGGGACATTTACTCTGAAGATTTGGCTAAAAACATTAAGAAAAAGCATCATATCCCAACGGTTGTCTTTTCCAAATTTGACACGATCGTCAAATTTCTAACCGACAATCTGGAAGCCGGGGATCTGGTTCTTGTTGCCGGTTCCCAAACCATCAACAAAGTGGCCTACATGCTTTTTGACGCTTTAAAAGAACGGTATCCTGACGCTGATATAAAGGAGCCATAAATGGATCCATCTTTTTGGGCCAGTGCGGCAACCGTACTGACCCCTTTTATGTTTTTTTGCATCTATACGCTGCTCATTCTTGGCTGCTGTGCGCTTTACATTTTATCCAGTTTTGGTTATTACACCATGGCTCAAAAACGCAAAATTGACTATCCCTGGCTTTGCTGGATCCCTCTGGTGCGGATGTATATCCTCGGAGAACTGATCTCGGAGCGTATTCATTTTATCAAATGGACAATTCCCTACGTTCAGGTTTTACTGCCTTCTTTTGTCGCCTGCACTTTATTGTTCGGCTGGATTCCTGTTTTGGGAGGCCTTGTATGCTGTGTCACGATTTTTCTTTACCTGAGTGCCTTTTACCGCCTCTACCAATGTTACACGTCAAAACACGCCGTTCTCTTTTGGATTCTTTCCGTTGTTATTCCCGTGATGTTTTGCATTTTTCCGTTTATCCTGCGCAAAAATAAATGGAGGGATCCGTCCCGGAAACCGCCGGAATCTTAAACCAATCCTCAGGCCTTCTTTAAGGTATCCATTCATCACTTCCGTTATAGTAAAAATTCATCTGTTTTAAATTAAATGCATCGAGGAGACTATGAAATGAAAGAATACGGACTCGTTTTAAGCGGGGGCGGCACCAAAGGCGCTTTTGAAATTGGCGTTTGGAAAGCCCTCATCGAACAAAAAATACCAATCAGCTGTGTCATTGGCACCTCCATCGGTGCGGTCAATGCGGCTCTGATCGCTCAAAATGATTTTGACATGGCTTACCAGTCCTGGAATAATCTGGAAATCAACCAGGTTTTAAATCTAAACACCAGCATGGCGCAAAAATACGTTCAGCAATGGTCAGGAATCAGTTTTGATTCGTTCCGGTTGAGCTTTCTCAACGATCTCTTTCGCGGGGATTTGGACATCACCCCTTTGCGTCATTTTCTGGCCCGCGCCATCGATGAGGATAAAATTCGCCGTTCCCCCATTAAACTGGGTCTGGTGACGGTAGAACTGGATACCCTTAAACCCGTTCAATTGATGATTGACGATATCCCTAAAGGGAAACTTTTGGATTATCTGTTAGCCAGCTCAGCCCTTCCTGTCTTTCAAAAACAGGAAATTGACGGAAAAACCTATCTGGACGGCGGCTTTTATGATAATTTGCCTATCAATTTTATGGTAGAATCCGGCTACACCGATATTATCGCCGTCGAATTTCCAGCCATGGGCTTTAAGCAAAAGGTTAAGGGAAAAAACCTGGACATTACTGTGGTAACCAATTCGGAGTATCTGGGCATGACCCTTCAATTTGACCAGGAAACGATCCAAAATAATATCACCATGGGCTACCTCGACTGCCTGCGGACTTTTGGTTGCGTCAAAGGGAAAATTTTCTATATTGACCCTGGTGATGCCCACATGTTTTACGATAAACTGACCGATTTTATCGGCAGACCGCTGGCCGATCCCAACGCCCGCTCTGAGATTGCCACCCTCCTCGGAATCCCCAAAGATGCCACCCAGTATACCACGATCGAAGCGATTCAGAGGATGGTCAAACGGACCACTTACAATAAAACCAAGAACACCATGTTGTCCTTACTGGAGATGACCGGAAAATGTGTCAATGTTCCCCGGATGAAAATCTATTCCCCGGATCATTTCATTTTGGAAATTCTAACGTCCCTGGAAACCCTGACCCGCTCCAATCTGGCTTTTATCAAGAATGATGAAACCATTCAAAAGGCGCTCTCCGAAGACACCGATGACAAGCCGACAACACTGCTGGATTTTCTATCTTTTTACGTCTTGTTTGTCGGATCAAAAACTGAATTGCCCATTGGCATTCTCCAGCACCTCAAAAATAAATTCACCCCTGAATATACATTGGGTATGATGATGCTGATTTATATTCATCAGGTCATCAATGATGGCAAATAAGAAAAGAGATGTCCCCAGGGCATCTCTTTTTTTAGTACCGTCAATCAAACCATTTCGATGTTTTCTCCCATGGAGAGAAAGCACAATATTTTTTCTGTAACCGGCTTGCCGGTAAGGGCTTTCAACGCCCTGGCATAAATATCAATCTGAATCCGGTAGCGGTCGACCAGACCCTCCCGTTTGCTTTCTGTGCGCCAGCGGTCGGTTTTATAATCCAGCAGAATCCAGCCGTCATTTTCCAGAAAACAACAGTCGATCATCCCTTGAAGGATCACCTTTTTTTCACCGGTCCACTGCTCCACCACAAGACCCGCCGGAACTTCATAGTTAAAGGGACATTCCCGCAAAACTTTTGGGGACGCCAGAACTCTTTTTCCCAACGCCGAAGTGTAAAATGCGGCCACCGGCCGGGTATCCATGGCGCTGTACACCTCTGGAAGCAGGATCTGATCGGCAACCATGCGCCGGCCTTCTGCTGCCACGACCGCTTCGACCGCTTCAGGACAC
>JAQWCN010000078.1 GCA_028705955.1 Eubacteriaceae bacterium | reverse complement strand
CATTAATAGCATTATCGGCTTGTCCAAAAAGCGTATCGGGAGAATCAGCATTCATGATCACCCCTAATAATTTTTTGTCTCCATCTTGAGATGAAAAAACCAAACATCGTCCAGCCTCATCGGTATGCCCTGTTTTTATCCCCAAAGCCAGTTTATTGTAATAAGGATTTGCTCCCCCCGAAAAATAATCTGTTGCCTGAGAAGCCGATGTACTATCATACAATAAATAATTTGTATTAAGCCATTTTTTTGTCTGGTTATTGCTTGTTTTTACACTATAAACCGGTGTCTTCACAACAGATTGAATGGTTGTATTTTCCATTACTTTTTCCGCAATTTTATAAAGATCACCCGCAGTTGTATAATGATCACCATCCTGCAAACCATGCGGGTTTGTGAAATGCGTTCCTGACAGCCCCATATCAGTAGCTTTTTTATTCATCAAGCTTACAAATTCCCGAATAGCGGTATCATTATCTAATGTATTATTTCCCGTTTCAATTCGCGCAACATTAACCGCAATCGTTAATGCTGCATCATTACCAGATGGAACAAGCAACGCATAAAACATCTCACGCCAAGGATAAACTTCTCCTTCTTCCAAATCAGCCAGGGAACTGTCTGAATCCGCTAGTTTTATTTCATCCCCAATTGTCACTTTATCATCCATTTTATCGCCAACATAGTCCAAAGCAACCAGGGTCGTCATAAGTTTGGTTGTACTTGCCGGATATATCTTTTTATTTTCGTTTTGACTTGTTAATACCGATCCACTATTCTCTTCGCAAATATAAACCGCCTCATCGTCATTAAATTGCGGCATTGCAGCATTTACATGATCTGATAATAAAAGAACACTCAGGAAAAGGCTAAAGAAAAAAATCAAAATGAATTCACTTTTATTTTTGAATATACGTTGTTTCATTAAATAGGTCCTTATTCTTTTCAATACTTTCTTCATTTCCAACAACACACAGAATATTTTTTTCCATTACAGCGTCAAGCATCTCTCCTTGGTTCTGAAGATCTTTTAACGTTGTCGCAAGTATTTCATCCCGTTCCTGCTGTAAATCTTCCTGTGTCAAACCATTAAAATACATTGTATCAGCTGTGTCAGCAATTAAAGCGGGTGAAATTGGAACATCTTTATCACTAATTGAACCAATAATATATTTTTGTAATTCCCTCGAACTAATCTCTAAACCCTTAACATAGGAACCAACTTTATTGTAGGAATCAATCGTTTTTTCCAAATTAGGATCTCTGTACGAAGCAAAGAAAACATCTCCAACTTTATTGATGCCAAAAGAAGCCCCATATGCTCCGCCTTTAATTCGAATCCGATTCCACAAGTAATCCATGGAGAGGATACTTTTTAAAACAACCAAACTCCCTGAGTAAGAATATCCCAATAATTTGTAATTATACCCCTTCGCAACATAATTAATTTTAGACGCCGTCTTAATCCCTTCATTTTTTATCACCATTGGGAATTTATAATGGTATCTTTCGGAACAATTTTGATTTAATTTTTCAATCAAACCTTCTATTTTATTCTGAACATTTTCTTTTTCTTTTGCTTCACAAGTCAGACTAATTGTAAGATTATCCTTTGCAAAAATACGTTGTGATAAGTTACATAACTCTGTACTTAAAACATCAAAAATCGAATCAATCTCTGTGTCTAAATTTGAGAAATACCGACAAGAATCAATACCTCCAAGTTTTTGAAAAACACTCGCTGACTGAGAATAATAGGATTGGAGCCGTTGAATAGCGATTGAATGCCCTGCTGTTAAGAATTTATTTTCTTTAGCAATATGAATTTCTCGAATAATATTCTCAATAATTCGCTTTTCATTAAAACGGGTTTCCTTTATGCCCTCACTCATTAAATCAATCAATTTTCCAACGTTCTGATTTAATGCTTTTCCCTTGATGATAAACTGACAAGAATAATCTCCCGAAGTAACAACACTGTCAAACGTTTCTACACTCGTTCGAATTCCACCTGTATAGATTTCAATATTTTGATTGAGTACCTCATTGCTACTTTGATTTGTACTTAAATGGAATAACAATTTGTTGAGCAGCGATAATAATTCCAATTCTTCCTGTGGTATCGCGTTGACATCAAAGCATAACTTGATATACGTAATGTCGTTGGTTGGTGCCGCATGCCAAAGCAAAGGAACATCCATCATTGTCTCTTCACTCCAACTAATTTGTCTTGTCTTCTTTTCAATCTCGTTAAGAGCCAAAATAGGAATTGTTTCCAAGGCTTCTTTAGAATCTTCACGACTTTGATAAATAGACAATTTTTTTGTTTCATCAACCATTCTATTTTTTTCTTCAAAGGTTAGCGAATCTTTATAGTTTTGAAGTATATCTGATAATTGTTTATCATTTTTTTCTGCCAAATGAAAATCCGGTGAAATCGTCACAAGAGCACAATGCGTGTTTTTAATAAGATATCGGTCTATCAATGCTTCAAATCCCCGATTCTTGCTAGCCTTTCGTATTTGGTGGAGAGCTTCATTATATTTTAAATGTAAAATTGGATTCTGACCATAAAGCCAAGTATCCATTATTTCAAGTCCATACATCAGTCCCTTTGGATAGGTTCCATACTCCGCTTCTTTAAGCGTAAATGCGGCACTATTTATCCCTGCTTGTACGTCTCTTGGATCAATTCCATCTTCAACCAGTTGCGTTAATGTTTTTTGAATCGTTTCGAGAATAATTTTTGCTTGTGATTGATCGGTGTTTTTTAAAACAATTGCAAAATACGGTTGCTTCAATGCACTGGAATAAGAGAAATCCACATCTTTACAAATATTCAAATCCAAAAGGGCTTTCTTCAGCGGTGAGCTGTTATCTCCCAATAAGATGTTTGTTAGAATATCAAAAGCCAAAAGATCAGAATAAACTGGTGTATCTCCTAAAACATAACCAAGGGCTAAATAGTCTTTCTCTTCTTCATTTTCTTCTCCAGAAAGAGGATAGACATTGTGGTAGGTAACCATTTGTTCAAAGCTTTTCTGACTTTCGATAGTACTGTTTACATCCAAAAAATCAAAATGGGATAAATAGGATTCATCAAGATATTGTAGATGTTTTTCAATATCGCCATCCCCATAAAAATATAAATAAGCATTCGAAGGATGATAAAATTTTTGATGAAATTTAACAAAATCTTCGTATTTCAAACTGGGAATATCATCCGGAAATCCTCCTGATTCCTGGCCATATATCGAGTCTGGATAAAGTTGTTGAAATAAATCGTGATGCAGAATTTCTTCTGGATTAGAATAGACCCCCTTCATTTCATTATAAACAACGCCATTATAAGTGAGCGGATCATCTTTATCTTCCAGATGATAATGCCATCCCTCCTGCATAAAAATTTCAGGTTTTGTCGCAATTTCCGGATAAAAAACGGCATCTAAATAAACGTCCATTAGATTCATAAAATCTTTATCATTCGTGCTGGCAATCGGATATACTGTTTTATCCGGATATGTCATCGCATTAAGGAAGGTATTCATTGATCCCTTGGCCAGCTCAACAAATGGTTCTTTAACCGGGTATTTTCTGGAACCACAAAGAACAGAGTGTTCGATTATATGTGCGACTCCAGTACTGTTTTTCGATGGTGTTCTAAAGGCAATTTGAAAAACTTTATTATTGTCTTCATTTGATACATAAAGCAAGGGAGTCCCTGTTTTTTCATAAACAAAATACCGGGCCGTACTTTTAATTTCCTCAATATATTCCTCCCGCTTTAAAGTAAAACCATAATATATGTGATTTAATTTCAATTCATTTTCTCCTTTATATAAATACTATTGACTATATTTGGTATCTTTCAAATATTGTTTTATTGCTTTCTCTTTCCCATTTTCAGATGGATGATAAAAAACAGTATCAGCAATATCAGAAGGCAGGTATTGTTGTTTAACATAATGCTGCGGATATTGATGCGGATATAAATACCCTGTCCCGTGACCTAAATCCGAGCTTCCCTGGTAATGACTATCCTTTAAATGGTCAGGGACCTTTCCGTCTGAAAGATGACGGACTGCATCAGAAGCGGCTTCAATACCAGCAATACTCGCATTGCTTTTAGGACAAGATGCTAAAAATGTTACAGCCTGAGCCAAATTAATTCTGGCTTCAGGCAACCCAATCATTTCTACTGCTCGTGCGGCGGCGACCGCTACCTGAATGGCCTCAGGTTCGGCATTACCAATATCTTCTGAAGCTGAAATGACAATTCTTCTTGCGATAAATTTAGGATCCTCTCCTGCGTCAAGCATTTTTGCCATCCAAAACAATGCCGCATCGGGATCAGACCCTCGAATGCTTTTTATGAATGCCGATATGGTATCGTAATGATTATCTCCCTTTTTATCATATTGTAAAGCTTTTGTTTGGATACATTCCTGGGCAACCTCTAAATCAATAATAATTTCACCTTGATCATTTTTATCTGCTGTCATAACCGCCAATTCCAAGGCATTAAGGGCTTTCCTCACATCTCCGGCTGCAACACGGCATAAATGAGCCATTGCATCATCACTTAATACAATTTTCATGTACCCCAAACCATTTTCTTTATTTTTTAATGCATGGACTATTATCTGTCGAATATCTTTTTCTTCCAAACGTTTAAACTCGAAGATCGTTGACCGTGAGACGAGAGCAGGATTGATCTCAAAATATGGATTTTCGGTTGTTGCACCAATAAGAATAATATCTCCACGTTCTACACTGGGCAGTAAAGCATCTTGCTGGGCTTTGTTGAATCGATGAATTTCATCAATAAATAATATTGTTTTTCGTTCATAAATCCCAATATTATCTTTTGCTTTTTTAATAACTTCTTCTATATCTTTTTTACCTGAAGTTACTGCATTTAAGACATGGAAATCTGCCTTTGTTTGATTAGCGATAATTTGAGCCAAAGTTGTTTTACCTGTCCCCGGTGGCCCATAAAAAATAACAGAAGTTAAACGATCTGCCGAAATTAAACGCGTTAACATTTTCCCTTTTCCAACAATATGTTGTTGCCCAACAAATTCTTTCAATGATGTCGGGCGTAAACGTGATGCCAAAGGGGCATTTTTTTCTGTTGTTTTTTCGTATGCCAAATCAAAAAAACTATTTTGCATTTTATTCTCCAATAATCCGACGTTCTTGTGCCGTTAAATGAAAAAAATCATCTATGTAAATATCTGCATTTCTTTTCGCTAAATAATCAATCTTATTTGAATTTTTAATTATATCATAGAGACATTCTAAATGAAAATAAAACTCATCTCCCGGTAAAGGTAATTTTAGACGCATCACACGATTAGGATAGTATTCATAAAGATTCCCTCCCAATTTTTTTGCAAAACTCTTAAAATAGAAATCATATAATTTAGAATTCAATAATACAGTCAGTGCCTTTAAAGAAATTTTATTTGATAATAATCCATAAATATCTGCACTAAAAAAGCAATGATTTGAATCAATGGCAAATCGATTTTTCTCCGCTTTATAAGGGAATATTATTTTTTCCTGTTCAAATAAGCTGCGCTGTCGAGGCCATTGAATTCCATACCATGGTATTTTCCCAGTTTGACATTCCCGCCTTATTTTTAAATCATCGTAAAAAGGCATTAAATAATGTAAGAGTTGCTCATCATTATAAACAGGCGACGATTGATCCAAAAAAAGAAGAATTTGATTTGATGGTATAACGCAGTATAATTGAACATTTTTATTTTTAATCCATGGCACTGCCCAATGCGTATTTATTTTTTCTTGCTTTCGCTTTTCTTCGTCCATTACAAACACACGATCCCGACCGGTAATAATTCCCTGAAAAGATTGAGCTAAATCACTTAAATTAATATTGGTTTTCTTTCTTATTTTACTAATGATTTCCTGGGTGTTTGGATCATAAAGACGCCATGCGTCAGCGTCCAATTGGTTTTGATTGACAAAATAGATGACAGGTTTTTTCTTAATTGGTTCTTGTTTTGATGGCAAGGGTATCGGATATTTCGTAATTTGAATCTTCTGAAAATACTTTTGTTTTCTAAATACAATGATTAAAGGATCAATGCCTACACCGTAAAATGGCCTGTGGCCGTTATAATCTATAATGGATACAATATCTGTATTCACCTCTAAGAAATGACGAAGTTTTTTTCCATTTTGGGCTTCAATGAAATACCTGGATACCAAAAAAACACATTGACCTTCAGACCGCAAACAATGATAAGCTAATCCAAAAAAACAATACGACAAATCTCCCTTATCACCATAAACTTCGTTATACTTTTCCCGAAGTAGAATCATTCGTTCTTTTTCAATTTGTTTATGTCCCATATAAGGAGGATTTCCCAAAATGAGATCAAATTTATTTTCTTGTAATAAATTTGACATTAACGCATCCTCCCGCATGATATGTGATGGATAACAATAGGTGTTTCCCCGTAAAGCTAAGGATAATTTGGTCATGATTACTGCCAATGGATCAGTATCAAATCCCCAAAGTTCATTTTGAAGCATTTGTTTATGTCTGACTTCTTGCAGATCGACCGGTACACTTTCCATAATTTGATCATAAAAACTACATAGTAAAGAACCTGCTCCACATGCAGGATCAAGACAAGTTGTAATGTGATCATTTTGAATCAAACCTGACATATATTTTGAAATACTGACAGGCGTATAAAAGATTCCGTTCTTCTTTTTTTCCTGAACTGATATGATTTCCTGATAAATATATCCGAATATAACAGGATCATGTAAATCCAAATTTTCAGTTTCCTCAAAAAACTTTAAAATGAATTGTTTTGCATTGTATGAACATCTAAACGGTTCAGGATCCCCCCAATCTTCGTTCTCATCTAGCTTTTCTTTTTTCCACAATGCCATCAGACCGCTTAATGAAGGAAAATCATTACTCTGAAAACACTGTGTTTTTAAAATATCATGATCCCCCAAAAATTTTAAGACAAAAATATTAAGAATCAAATAACGACGTCTGTTTTCTGGGAATTCATCAAATTCAATTTCCATCTTCTTTACCCATTTTTTTGCTTTATTAATTGTATTCTTAAATTGTGTATATTCGGTTATGTTCAAAAAAATCCCCAATCATATCTTTAACAAAAAATAAAAAAGGAGCCAACATCATCAAAGAATAACTTCTCCGACGTGGCGGCTCCTTTCATTAAATTACATTCCCATAAAAATTGGTGCAAAAACTAATGCCACAATAGTCATTAA
>JAQWCN010000077.1 GCA_028705955.1 Eubacteriaceae bacterium | reverse complement strand
TCGCCTCCATACCCCAGACCTTTTCGTACAACGTTTCCCGGTCATAAACCCGGTCCACGTTTACCATTAAAAAGGATAACAGCTCATATTCCCGATTTTTGAGTTCCACTTCCCTGTCGTCCACAAAAACACGGTGAGTGCCCGTATTGAGGCGGACTGCTCCGATGATGATCTCCTCCAGAGACCCTGGCGCCTGTGAAAGCCTTTCGTATTGCGAAAGGTTTGCCTTAACTCTCGCCACAAGAACGGCCGGGGAAAAAGGTTTTTCAATATAGTCATCCGCACCGAGTCCCAGTCCCCGGATTTTGTCAACATCCTCTTGTCGGGCGGTGACCATTAAAATGGGAATAGCCATTTTTTCCCGGAGCCTTCGGCAAACCGAAAAACCGTCCATCCCCGGGAGCATCACATCCAGGAGAATCAAATCGTACTCGCCACTCAGACCCATTTCAAGACCTTTCAGACCGTCCGGCGCAACCGCTACCGTAAACCCGTCAATCTCCAAATAGTCCCGCTCGATATCTGCAATCGCAGCGTCATCCTCTACGATCAGTATATTTGCCATTATCCTTTTTTCTCCCCTTCCTTTACCCGCTGTGTCCCGGGAAAATCAATGCTCACTTCCAGACCGCCGTTTTCGCCATTCTGAGCAGAAATATTTCCTGCCATCCGCCTGACCGCACTGGCGACGATGGCCAGCCCCAGACCGCTCCCTTTGCCGGGATACTGCCTTGACGGATCGTCCCGGTAAAACACCTCAAACAAATGGGGCAATGCCTCCGGAGAAACCCCGGGGCCGTCGTCGGAAAACGAGAGGCGGCACCCTTGCGCTTTTTTCTCCAGACTAATCCGCACATAACCTTTGTCCCTGACTTTATATTTTAAACTGTTCCCCAGAATATTGGAAATAATCCGGGTAATCTGCACCGGATCTGCAGTTATGACCGCGGTCTCCAATGCCGTCGTGATGACAAGCCCCTTATCCCGGTACTCATCTTCCAGACCAGCTACCGTCTCCCGAACCGCCACATCCAGCTCAATAACGCAAGGATGTTCCGGGTATTCTCCCAACTCCATTTTGGAGAACAGAAACAACTGGGAAATGATATGCGCCAGTTCCTCCGATTTATTTTTAATCATCTGCAAATACTGCTGCTGTTTTTCCGGCGTTTTCGCCACGCCGTCAATCAGCCCCTCCACATAGGCCTGAATCGACGTTAACGGCGAACGGATATCGTGGGAGATCCCCGCAATCAATTCTTTCCGGCTGCGTTCCTGCTGTTTGATGGTCTCCACCGATTCTTTCAGCTGTTCGGCCATGGCATTAAAATTTTCGCATACCGGGGTAAATTCATCCTGACGGGTGTCGGTTATCCGGTAATCCAGCCGCCCATCTTTCAATTCCTGCACCCCTGTGGCTAAAATAGCCAGCGATCCTTCAATCCGCCTGAGAACGTATTTGGTCAAATACCGGTTGGTAAACAGGACAGACAGAAAAATAGTCAGGGCAATCAGAACAACTGCAAAAACCGCAAAAGATTTTAAATTGGCATAGGACCCTACGCTCTGATAATTTCCAGACTGGTAGATGGTATAAGTGTGACCCTTAATCGTCACCCTTCGCAAATCCATCGCTCTGCCGTCCTGGGTCAGCGTCGCGTCTCCCTTTAATGTATCTGCCGCCTGGACCAGCGCTTCGTCCCGACCATCGGCACTGCCGTGAGTATAAACGGGATTTGTCCCATCGGTAATCACCATTTTCATTTGATTGCTGTCAAGCAAAGCCTCGATATCCGAAAAACCGGTGTCCTTTGTCAAACTTTTTTCCACCGCTTCAGAAATAACCGAAGCCGCCAGGTCAAATTCCTCCTGGTCGTGGATCCCAAAACCTGTTCCGCCCACAACCGCCAGCCAGATAAAAGCGGCGCAGATGAGACCTATAACTGCGGTTGCGATGACCGGCACCAGGATCATCAAAAGATTTGACCAAAATAAGCGTTTTTTGATGGTCATCCCCCCACCTCCTTTTGATTCTATTATAACCTTTCCAGATCTCACATTTTTAAACTGTTCATAAATTAAAAAAACGGTGGAGCACACCGTTTTCTATTACTGTTTGTATTCAATTCTATAAAATCATATTATCCATTCAATCCGCATCCGTTCTAATTGGATCCATTGTTAACCGCCAGATACGGGCTGAGTGCTTCTGCCAGTTTTGAAATCGGCATGGTCTGGAGCACCACCCGGCCTGGTCCCGTGAGGGTGGCAAAGAAAAGGCCTTCTCCGCTGAACAACACATTCTTCGCCCCTTTGACCTGGGTCACATCGAAATGGACGCTTTCCTGGAAGAGAGCAACGTGTCCTTGATCCACATTCATAACCTGACCGGGTTCCAAGGTGTATTCCACCGTCGACCCACTCAGTTCTAAAAAGACAATCCCAGGACCGGTCAATTTCTGCAAAACGAAACCTGCCCCGCCAAAAATCCCTGTTTTAAAACTTTTTTTGAAATAGATTGAAAAATCCACACTGTGCTCCGCCGCTAAAAATGCGGTTTTTGCGCAGATAATGGATTGTCCCGCCTCGAGTTTGATGGCGCGGATATTGCCCGGAAACGAGGCGGCAAAAGCAATTTTCCCCGATGGTCCCCCACAACTATACGTGGTCAAAAATAGCGAGTTCCCAGAAAAACTGCGTTTTAAAGCTTTCATGGCGCCGCCCCGGGTTGATGTCTCCATTTTAAAGCAGGGATCCATCCACGACATCCCACCGGATTCTGTAAAAACTTGTTCACCTTGCTGCATTTCCAACACAACGGCGGGAAGGGTTTCCCCAATAATTTTGTACTTCATTTTTGACCTCCATTATTTGGTAATGTTAAACGATTTACATTTATTGTTTATATTATATAATGTTATAAAACAAAAAGCAATCCCAAAAAGTTGAAGATCACCGGCTGCTTCATCATTCTCCGAAAACACTCGAGTCCAACTCATTATTAACCGCAAACTGAAATCATTCAATTGTCAAACTCAAGATCTTCTCAATGAAGTTCTAAGCATTCTCTCTGCCTCTTTCTCTGCTGATCTATTGTCAAATTCCTCTGTTCTTATTTGATATCTCCCGCCTTAATTCCATCACTTCAGCTTAATCTTCTTATACTTCTAAATCTTTTAACGAAACATTGGGATTGCGATATCTCTCCCCATTTTTTTGTAACATTTTTAACTGGTTGGTACAAAAATCCCCACAACATCCAAGGTATTTCCTGTCCCCGTAAAATAATAGAAGACTTTCATTACATCATTCCATCCCTTCCATCATACCTAGGCACACTGTCCTGTTTTCTCATCTGTGCAATTTGCTTTGTCAGCGTATTAATCATACGCGTTTTATCTTGTGGGATGACTCCAGTAACAGGAACCAAATTACTGACATGTACACTTGAAAAATACATCGGTGACTCAAGACCCTCCAAAAGTTCTTTCGTTTCTTCTAATATTTGAATTTCAGATGCAGGTGTGAATTTCCCTTCTTTTCGCATTTGACCAATTGGTGTATTCTCCCATATGCTAAGTGAAGTCACTCCAAGCATAACGGGTGGAACAAGATTAAAAAAGACAGCTGAATTCTTTGCATTTTCTAACCCTTTTTCTCTTCCTTCACCTGTAAGTCCGGCTATATATGCGCTCAAATAGCCAATGCCAATCTTCTTAAGTCGCATAAGCTGTGTATAAGCATCATCAACTGTATGACCTTTATTGGCAAATGCTAAGGCTTCAGGATCTCCAGTTTCTATTCCAAGATATAAAAGGTTCATCTTAAGACCAAAGAGGGATTTTAGTTCTTCATCTGTTTTTCTTTTAATCGTATTAATGGACGCAAACATTGCAATTGTTTCTATTTGCGGCATATACTGATTAATCCAAAGTCCTATCTGCTCTAATTTATCAAAACTTAAAACAAAGGGATCTCCACTTAAAAGATAGACTCTTTTCTTATTTGGATAAATCCTACTTGCTTCAATAATATCTGATTTCACCTGCTCCATTGGTTCTACATGAAATGGGGTGGCCTTGTATTGACCACAAAAGCTGCAGGCATTGTGCGAGCAGCCTTGAGTTACCTGTATAAAGATATCATCCGCCTCTGAGGGCGGACGATACATGGGTTCTGTATAATGTAACATATTAATTCCTACTTTCTTTTCTTACTGGCTTTCCCGGTTATAAATGCTGTTTCTTATGTTACTTCACAGCCATCATTCCACCATCAACTGTAACAGTAGATGCACATACTCCACTTGAACCATCTGAGAATAACCACACAATTGCCTGGGCAAGTTCTTCTGGCTCTAACATCGTTCCTCTGGGAAGTCTGTCTGTTTTATTCGTAAACTCCCAGCCATTTTCTTTAAATGCATTTTTTACAAAACCAGTAGCTGTTGTCCCAGGTGCAATTCCATTAACACGAATTCCTTGCGATGCGTACTCTGCGCCAACACTCTTAACCATTCCAAGAATTGCATGTTTTGATGTTGAATACTGATGAGCGCCTATCTGTCCGATTAACCCCTGAACCGAAGCAACCTCAACAATAGAATAACCTTCTCCTCCCTGTTTTTTCATCTGTGAAATCTCAGCTTGCATTAACCAACGGTGACCCGTTACATTCGTATCCATTACATTTTCAAAGTCCTTATCATCTGCTTCATGAAAAATGACTCCAGCTGTTTTCCCGGCAATTCCGACTACATTTGCACCATAATCAATTCTGCCAAAAGTATCTACTGTTGCCTGAACGCAATTAAATACACTTTCTTTATTTCTAATATCACAGTATACGTAAGAAGCTTTACCACCATTGTTGTTTATAATCCTTATCACTTCTTCCGCAGCCTCTTTATTAAAGTCTGCCACCATTACCCTGGCATGACTGCTTGCCAACAAAAGGGAGGTCTCTCTTCCCATTCCACTTCCTCCACCAACAACAAGAGCCACTTTTTCACTAAAATCATACTTTACATTCATTTTGTTTCCTCCAATGATCTGTACTTGTTTTTTTTACTTCATTTCATTCAATGTCATCTGTTGATCCGCTGCCACAAGTGCAGCTCTTACAGCCTGTCTCATGGACTCTTTTGCAAAATCAACTACATACTCTGCATACAAAGAGGATGCTTCCGTCTGCTGTTCAATCATGGAAATAGATGGGGCAGTTCTATGAATCATTTCCTCATTAATGATATTCTTCATGCTTTTGTAGTAAGAAATCTGACATTGTAATAGTTTTGTATTGATTTTTGACTTCGAATTTTCTGACATTCTCTTCATTTTCAACATTTCTGTATCATTATCCACATCCAATCTCTTTATTTTTTCTTTAATTTTGTCATGATTATTGATTTCTAATGTCTTGAGACTGCTTACAAACTGTTCATATGCATGACAGAGCTCTTGCTCCTTGGTAATAAACATTGGATTCATTCTTTTCTGTCCCTCCTTGTTCCTGATAATGGAAATATAACATTTCCATCTGCGTTTTTGAATTTGCAATATTTGTAATGTGACTAAACACAATTACAAATCTGTAAAGATAAAAAAATCCCAGAAACTAATATAATTCTAATAGTTTCCAGGATTTTATAGTATTTTATCGCATTCTTTTACAGACGGTATGTTCGTTCATATGCATTATATACTGCAAAATAGATCTTTCCAATTCTTACAGAATCACCAGGATTAATAACCATCTATTTTTTAAATTGTTCCAGTCTGGCATGCACTAATAGCATAAGCTGATTACAAAACACTTCAACATTAATCTCTTTGTGTATACAATTTTTGAGAACCTCGCCCATAAGACCACAAGCTAAAAAGTCTGCAATAAACGCAATGTCAGAATTTTTCATAGGAATATCCTCCACATTTTTTTCCACCAAAAGACGCATATATTTCTGAAATGTTGACAATAACGTTTTCTCTACATCTGCCCTGAGTTTTGACTCCAAACCCTTATTAATCAATCCTACCTTATCCATTATAAATCCAACGAAATGCATACTTGATTGCAACGGATTTTCCATTTGGATACTTTCTTCGTACACCGCTTTATTAATATCTCTTTCCAAAATGTATGCAATCACATCATAAATATCCTGATAATAATAATAGAAGATTTGACGAGAGACATTACAATGTGTCACTATATCTTTAACTGTAACTTTTCCTGGATCTTTTTTACAACATATATCGTACATGGCATCTGCAATTCGTTCTTTTACACCAACTTCCACTGGGAAATCCTCCTCTTTCCTTTATTTTTAGTTGACCAATTTTAATTTAAATTAAGTATATCACACTGACTTTCCATTCTACCAAAATATAATAATTCCGGTTTTGCGAGTCCATATTAGATTTCCTGTTTCCCAATTCTTCCATCCATTTAATATATTATGCATTTTTATTTGAGCGTTTTTCCATAGTGCAAAAAGAAAAGAGAGGATATCTTCTAAATTTCTTTAGAAAGTATCCTCTCATAATGCTTTTTCTATTCGATTGAATTTCGATATTCTCTGTAAACCCGTGTTAACCTGTGTTTATGACTTGATCAATAATTGGTCAATTCTCGTTTTCATGCCTAAAAACCCTTGATTTTATTGACTTTATTAGTCCAGTGGCTTCATCGTCGGGAATAAAATGACGTCCCGGATACTGTGCTGATTGGTAAAGAGCATGACCAACCGGTCGATACCGATACCCAGCCCACCTGTTGGCGGCAGTCCCACTTCCAAAGCGTTGATAAAATCGGCATCGTAAGGATGGGCTTCTTCGTCTCCGCCGGCCTTCTTATCCATCTGAGCTTCAAAACGCTGACGCTGATCGATGGGATCATTGAGTTCAGAAAAAGCGTTGCCGCATTCTGCCCCGTCAATATACAGTTCAAAACGCTGGGTATACCGGGGATCATCTGGATCTTTCTTGGCCAGTGGAGAAATTTCCACCGGGTGCATGGTGACAAAGGTCGGCTGGATCAGCTTATCTTCCACCGTTGCATCGAAAACTTCCGCCATGATTTCCCCGACGGTATGCTTGCCATCCACATCCACATGCAGTTTTTCCGCTGCAGCTTTGGCTTCATCCGCATCCGTCATGGCGTCAAAATCAACATCGGTGTAGGCTTTGACGAGATCGACCATGCGTTCCCGTTTAAAGGGTGATCCCAGAGAAATGGTTTTATCACCGTATTCAATTTCCGTAGTTCCGGCAATCTTTTCTGCCAGATCATGGTACAGGGCCTCCACCATATCCATCACATCATTG
>JAQWCN010000076.1 GCA_028705955.1 Eubacteriaceae bacterium | reverse complement strand
CCGAGCATTTCGTGCTCGACCTGATCCAGAGCGATGGAAAAGGCCGCTAAAATGTCGTTGAAACGTGTCGTGTTCATGGGATGTCCCCCTTTTTTAGGATGGTTCTATTATACGCTTAATTTAGACTGATTAAAACTTTTTTTAACAGAAAGCAAAAAATGCAGCGGTCGGACTGGGGAGTGACCAAAAATAAAAAACGCAGGAGGATTGAAACCTCTGGGGATTGGATAAAGATGAGTAAGGCGGGGCAGAAAATACGACGCGAAGAAACGACAGCTACGAAAAATTTTAAGAGACCTCTTGTGTGGCGGGCGAAAATAAGGTATCATAGAACAAGGTTCTCACGAAGAGGGCGAATGGCGCGGGACCGCGCAGCAGTTTGACAGCATATGAATGTTTTTTGACTTCTGTCATTTTTTAAGAAGAAAATAAAAAAGAAGAATAAGATAACAATAAAAGCCACGAAGGCTCCAATATGGAAGACTTCGTGGCTTTTTTGGAAAGCTTAAATTGGTCAGACCTCTTTGCAAAAGTCCAGGGCCATTGTCACCGCGGCGCGGGTGTATTCCTTCATGGTCAAATCTTTGACACCGGCCACGGAGATACCGCAGCGGTTCATGGGGATCAAAATCTTTTTGGCCGGGCTTTCGGAAACGGCCAGGGCCATGGCGGGGGTAATTTCTCCCATCAGGGCGTTGGCGGCGATGATGCCCATAGGGCCGATGATGAGATCGACCTGCCGGGAGGCGACAATCACGGGGTTTTCCCCGGTAGCCCCCTGCTGAGCGCCGGCTTTCATCATGGCGGCGGTAGCGGCGGAATTGGTGCCGACGGCGATGACGTCGCAGACGTTGGGACTGGCAATCAGCTGTTCGACGATATTGTGGCCGATGTGTCCGCCCTGACCGTCAATAACTAAAATTTTCATATCGATGACCTCGCAATCTTTGGTTCGTTGATTGTATTTTAGCACAGATGGGCACAGAAATAAAAAGGCAGCAGTAAAAAGCCACAGGGCTGGATTAAAAATGAGTGATTAAAACGATGGAGGGTTGTATGGACGTACGGGAAATGCTGGAAGCCGTAAAAGCGGGAACGCTTTCGGTAAAGGAAGCGGAAGGGGCCTTGAAACGGGCGCCTTTTGAAGAAATGGGTTATGCCAAACTGGACAGCCAGCGCAAGTTGCGCTCCGGTTTTGCAGAAGTGGTGTACTGTGCCGGAAAAGCGGATGAACATCTGCTGGCAATTTTCGGGCGGCTGTACCAGGATGAAGGGGAAGTGATGGGAACCCGGGCGTCGGCCGAACAGGCCAGGCTGCTCCAGGAGGCTTATCCGGAAGTGGTCTATGATCCCAAATCCCGGATTGTTAAGATCGAAAAACCGGGTAAAAAAAGAACGGGAAAGATTGCGGTCTGCACGGCAGGGACTGCGGATATTGCCGTGGCGGAAGAAGCAGCCCAGACGGCAGAATTTTTTGGAACGGCGGTTGCCCGGGTTTACGACGTGGGGGTCAGTGGCCTGCACCGGCTGCTCTCCCAGCTGGACGTCATCCAGAATGTGACCTGTGTGGTGGCGGTGGCCGGCATGGAAGGTGCGTTAGGCAGTGTGATCGGCGGGCTGGTTTCGGTGCCGGTGATCGCGGTACCCACATCGGTCGGGTACGGCGCCAACTTTCACGGGCTGTCTGCTTTGCTCACGATGATCAATTCCTGCGCCAACGGCATTGCCGTGGTCAATATCGACAACGGCTACGGCGCTGGCTATATGGCAACACAAATTAATCGATTGGCGGTGAATCCTTATGCGTAAACAACTTTATTTGGAATGTACTTCGGGCATCAGCGGCGATATGACAGTGGCGGCGCTGCTGGATTTGGGGGCGGATGAAACAGTCCTCCGGAAGGCGCTGGCCAGTTTGCCGGTTTCCGGCTACCGGATTGCGGTGACCCGGGTTAAAAAAGCGGGACTGGACTGTTGTGATTTTAACGTGATCCTGGATGAAGCCCACGAAAATCACGATCACGATATGGCCTATCTTTTTGGGAGTCCGGATGTGTCGGTTCACGATCACGCCCACAATCCTGATCACGTTCATCCTCACGATCATGGCCATCCCCACGATGTTCATGATCATGATCACGAACACCATCACGATCACGGCCATGACGGTGACCAGCCCCATGATCACGGCCACGACCACGAACATCCCCATGACCACAGCCATGGGCATCACCATGCGCACCGGGGGCTGAATGATATCATCGGGATTATCAGCCGGGGCGATTTGACACCGGGAGCCCGGGATTTGGCTGTGCGGATTTTTACCATTCTGGCGGAAGCCGAATCCAAAGCCCACGGCGTGCCGGTGGAACAGGTCCAC
Organism: Eubacteriaceae bacterium; assembly: GCA_028705955.1. Lineage (GTDB taxonomy): Bacteria > Bacillota > Clostridia > Eubacteriales > Eubacteriaceae > JAQWCN01. The sequence continues at coordinate 5,054 of JAQWCN010000076.1, read as the reverse complement.
TTCCACGAAGTGGGGGCTGTGGATTCCATTGTGGATATTGTGGCGGCGGCGGTGTGTCTGGATAATCTGGGGGCAGACCGGGTTTTTGTGCCGGAACTCTGGGAAGGCGGCGGGACGATCCGCTGTCAGCACGGCATCATTCCGGTGCCGGTGCCTGCTGTTACGTTTATCGCGGCGGCCCATCACCTGCCCCTTCATTTAACGGGAAAGAAAGGCGAATGGGTGACGCCCACCGGGGCGGCCATCGCGGCGGCAGTGAGAACAACCGATCCCCTGCCACAGCGTCTGACGATTGAAAAAATAGGATTGGGAGCGGGGAAACGAACCTACGAACAGGCCAGCATTGTCCGGGCCATGCTGATTGCCGATCAAACCGGGGATCATGACCAGGTGATTAAATTGGAAACCAATGTGGATGACTGCACCGGGGAAGCCCTGGGTTATGTGATGGAAAAACTTTTGGCCGCCGGGGCCCGGGATGTGCATTATATCCCGGTGCTGATGAAAAAGAACCGGCCGGCTTACGAACTGGTGGTGATCGCCTCGCCAAAGGATGTGGATCGTCTGGAAAAAATCATCTTTGCCGAAACCACCACCATCGGTATCCGGCGGTGCGCCATGGACAGAACGGTTTTAAAACGGCGGTCGGAAACGGTAAAGACGCCTTTGGGCCCGGTGACGGTGAAGATCTGTGATCTTCCGGACGGTCCCCGGGTTTACCCGGAATACAGCGGGGTGATCGCCCTGTGCGCAGCCCACCATTTGTCGTATCAAGAGGTGTATCACCAGGTGATCGCTGCGTATCAGGAGGCCCACTGTGATTGATATACAAAAACGGAAGAATCTGTCAGATACCATGGCGGCACTGGCAAAAAACGATACCGTCGTTGCCTTTTCCGGCGGGGCGGACAGCAGTCTGGTTTTGAAACTGGCCCGGGAAGCGGCAAAAAAAGACGGGACCCGGGTGACGGCCGTCATGCTTCACACGGCACTGCACCCGGTTGGGGAAGTCTCGGTGGCCCGGTCAGTAGCCCGGGACTGCGGCGCGGATTTTGAAGTGATTGAGGTCGACGAACTGGCAGAAGCCGGGATTGAGAATAACCCGGTGGACCGGTGCTACCGCTGCAAACACACCCTGTTTTCCAAGTTGGTGGATTTGGCCCGGGAAAAGGGGGCCGGTGCGGTGCTGGACGGCACCAATGCAGACGATCTTCTGGTGTACCGCCCGGGGCTGAAGGCACTGGATGAACTGGGGGTCAAAAGCCCGCTGAAAGATGCGGGTCTGAGCAAGGCGGATGTCCGGGATCTGGCCCGGGAATACAATGTGAGCGTGGCAGACCGGCCGTCGGCGCCCTGTCTGGCAACCCGGTTTCCTTATGGAACACCACTAAACCGGAAGGCGCTGGACCAGGTGGCCGCCGGGGAAAATGCCCTCAGATGTTTTGGCTTTTACAATCTCCGGCTCCGGGTCTACGGGGACATGGTCCGTCTCGAGGTCGATGCGAAGGATCTGGGCGTGGTTATGGCCAACCGGGAGGCGATTGTCGCGGTGCTGAAAAAAAACGGGTACCGCACCATCGCCCTGGATCTGGAAGGCTTTCGCTCTGGGAGTTTTGATGAAGGATTGAAGTAAAAGCATAACGGGTTTGTCACGCAACCGGGAGAAGCATCCGGGTGTTAAGAAGAAAAGAATTGGGGCGGAAGACGCCGGAAAGGAAAATGATTATGCATATGGCAGACGCGCTGGTTTCACCAGCAGTGGGGGCCACCATGGCGGTGGCAGCGGCAGCGGCGGCAGGGTATTCCATCTATAAGGTCAAACAGGAGGACGATCCCAAAAAGATTCCGGAAATGGGGATCATGGGGGCCTTTGTGTTTGCAACCCAGATGATCAATTTTACAATTCCAGGGACGGGATCTTCCGGTCATCTCTGCGGAGGAATGCTGCTGACGGCACTCCTCGGCCCCTACGCGGGTTTTCTGACCATGATTGGGGTGCTCTCGGTGCAATGCCTCTTTTTTGCAGACGGGGGGCTGTTGGCCCTGGGCTGTAATATTTGGAATATGGCGTTTTACGGGTGTTTTATCGGTGCGCTGATCTGGCGTTTTGCAACGAAAAAGGGCGTGACCAAAGGGCGCATAACCGCAGCGGCGATGATTGGCTGTGTGCTGACTCTGCAGTTCGGTGCTTTTTCGGTTACGCTTGAAACCTTGGCCTCCGGTATTACAGCATTGCCCTTCACCACATTTTTAGCGGTCATGCTGCCCATTCATCTGGCCATTGGTTTTGTGGAAGGGCTGATTACCACCGCGGTACTGTGTTTCATCGAAGACGCCAGACCGGAGTTGCTCTGGTGTCCGGAAGGTAATCCGGCGCTGACCTCCCCCGGAAAGCTTTCACGGAAAAAGACCTTCGGGGTGCTGGCTGCTTTGTGCGTGGTGATTGCCGGGGGCGTCTCCCTGCTGGCCTCGGCCAATCCCGACGGACTGGAATGGTCCATGGCGCGGCTGACCGGCAGCACAGAACTGGAAGCCGCTCAAAATTCTGTATCTGCGACGGCGGAAAGCATTCAGAGTGCCACAGCTTTTTTGCCGGATTATGCGTTTAAACAATCGGATTCGGTGCTGGGGACTTCTGTATCTGGCATTGTCGGCGGTTTGATTGTCGTCGGGGTGCTGCTGCTGGCGTGCTACGCATTCCGGTTTTTCAGGCATAAGCGGGCGGGTCATTAACCATGGGAAAGATTGACAGCGCGATCCGGGAGATTCACCAGGTTGACAGCCTGGCCTCCCGGGACAGCTTGCTCACAGGGATTGCAGCCCTGCCCAAACTGCTGGTGACCCTGATTTATATTGTCTGTGTGGTGTCTTTTAACAAGTACGATTTGCAGGGTGTGGCTTCGATGATTGTCTACCCTCTTGTCCTGATGATCGTGGACGAGATTGCCCTGGGGCAGACCTTAAGACGGCTCCGGGTTGTCCTTTTGGTCGTTTGTGCCGTGGGGATTGCCAACCCGTTTTTTGACCGGCAGATTGTGTTCACCATCGGTTCCGTGGCTGTTAGCGGCGGGGTTGTGTCGATGATCACCCTGATCTTAAAGGGCGTTTTTACTGTGCTGGCCGGATTTTTGCTCGTCAGCTCCACGCCGATCGAGGCCATCTGCGGCGCCCTGCGTCAGATCCATGTGCCCAAAATTTTTGTCACGCTGATTTTACTGATCAACCGCTACATCGTTGTGCTGCTCCAGGAAGGGCACCGGATGAGTCAGGCTTATGCCCTGCGGGCACCGGGGCAAAAAGGGATAGAGTGGCACGTGTGGGGCTCCTTTATCGGCCAGATGCTGCTCAGGAGCATGGACCGGGCCCAGGTGTTGTACGAAAGCATGACCCTCCGGGGATTTAACGGCGAGTACACCGGCGATACCCCGGAAAAAATATCCGGAAGCGGAGTGGGGTACCTGATACTCTGGAGTGTTGTTATCCTGGCGCTGCGGATTTTTCCGGTTTTTGCCCTGGCGGGGCAGGTTTTTGTGAAATGAGGTGCGTATGCCAATCGTAACAGTCAATCATTTAAATTTTTCATACCCGGCGGGAAAACCGGTGTTAAAAGATGTAACACTGGCCGTTGAGCCCGGGGAAAGCCTGGGCATTATCGGCGCCAACGGCGTGGGAAAATCCACACTGCTCAAACTTTTTGTCGGTCTGGAAGGGGTCGAACCCGGGGCCCTTTCGGTTTGTGGTCTGCCGGTGACCAAAGCCAGCCTTCCTGGGATCCGGGCCAAATGTGGATATGTTTTTCAGGATTCCGACAGTCAGATGTTTATGGCAACAGTGGGGGAAGATGTGGCCTTTGCCCCGAAAAATTACGGTTTGTCAGCGGATGCGGTCACAAAACGGGTGGATGCAGCGCTGGCGGCGGTTCATATCGAAGAACTCCGGGACGCCAAAAACTATCAATTGTCCGGCGGGCAGAAAAAACTGGCGTCCATCGCCACCATTTTATCCATGGAGCCGGAACTGATTTTGATGGATGAGCCATCGGTGGCCCTGGATCCCAAAAACCGGCGAAATCTGATCCACGTATTAAAGGAGCTGTCCGGGACGCTGATCATCGCTTCCCATGATCTCGATTTTATCTATGACACCTGTGAGCGCACGGTGCTCATGGCCGGCGGGACCGTGATTGCCGACGGGGAGACCCGGGTCCTTTTGAAGGATCAATCCCTTTTGGAGGCCAACGGGTTGGAACTGCCCCTGTCCTTTACCGTAAGAGCATAAAAAAACCAGGCAGCAGCCTGGCCTTAAACCGTCAAAGAACCTTATTCTCAAACAAGAATAAGGTTCTTTTTGTTTTCAAAAACGGGAAAAATAGTTATTCCGCATCTGCGTACAGTTTGGTAACGGTCCCGATAATGGCGTCAAGGTCAAGGCCCAGCTCCCGGCAAGAGACGATGTCTTTTTGAAGAAGGCCGGTGACCAAATGCTCCCTGAGATCTGCCCGTTTCTCCAGGGATAAAGGGGTGACAAAACACCCTTTGCCGGTGACGGTGTAGATAAAGCCCTGATGTTCCAGTTCCTCCCAGGCTTTTTTAATGGTGATCACAGATATTTTTAATTCCCGGGCCACGGTTCGGATGGGCGGAAGGGCCGAGTCCCCGGCGAGTTCCCCGCGGATAATCTGGGCCGAAATCTGGCTGAAAATTTGTTGGTAGATCGGGGTTTGGGATTGGGGATTGATGACGATATCCATGCCTAGAGATCACCTTTTTCAAAATTGGCAGCGGCCCGGTGTTCAGCGATGAGGGTGAGCCCCACAAAAATAACCGCACCGGTTGCAAGGGCCGCCAGCCGGAAACCGATGGTCTCTGGAGCACATCCATCGAAGCGCGCCGCAGCGGGCACCACGCTGACCACAACCTCTGTCACTACGGCAAAAATTGAAGCAAGGACAATCGCAATCGTGTTGGGAATGGCAATTTTCCAGGCGGTTTTGTAATACCCGGGGATAAAGATCACGTTGTAAATGGCGTACATCACCAGAGCCACGCCAAACA
>JAQWCN010000075.1 GCA_028705955.1 Eubacteriaceae bacterium | reverse complement strand
CGTGGTGGTCCCGGTGCCTGAACCGGGTATTGTTTTTCTGGGGGGAGAGGGTGTCGGAACGGTAACCCTTCCGGGACTGGCGCTGCCGGTTGGGGAACCGGCCATTAATCCGGTTCCCCGGGAGATGATAACCCGGGAACTGGACAAGGTGGCGGAGGCCTGCCATTATTCCGGCGGCTTTGCCGTTACCATTGCGATTCCCCAGGGCGTTGCGCTGGCCAGACGAACCTTCAATCCCAAATTGGGGATTGAAGGCGGCCTTTCCGTCGTGGGCACTTCCGGGATTGTGGAGCCCATGAGCGAAGAAGCGCTCAAGACGTCGATGAAGCTGGAGCTTTCGGTGCTGAAGGGAAAAGGGTACGATGATATCATTTTTGTGCCGGGAAATTACGGCAAGGATTTTGCCGAATCCCTGAGTCTGAATCTGGATCGTTTGGTTAAAACCAGCAACTACGTGGGATTTATGCTGGAAGAGGCGGAGCGTTTGGCCTTCAAACGGATTTTGTTTGTTGGGCATTTGGGGAAACTGGTCAAAGTGGCCGGCGGGCTGTTCAATACCCACAGCGCAGTGTGTGATGGCCGGATGGAAATTCTGGCAGCCAACGCAGCCTGGCTGGGAGCGGATCAGGCCTGCATTGACGGAATTATGCGGGCCAACACCACAGACGACGCGGCGGCGGTCATTGCCCGGGCCAATATTCCGGGATTTTACGGGCATTTGGCCAACCGGGTCAAGATGCGCTGTGAAGCCAGGGTTTACGGCAACGTTCAGATCGAAGTCATCCTGTTTTCCAAACAGTACGGTGCGCTGGGAGAAACCAGCGGCGCAAGCGGGTTAAAGGAGGTTCTATGTACCCATTAAAAGTTGTCAGCTTGGGGCCGGGCAATCCGGATTATATGCTGCCGGCAGCGACCAAAGCGATTGCCTGGGCCGACGTGATTCTCTGCGGCAAGCGGCATCTCGAAAGCATCGCTGTCGGGAACCGGGAAGTCATCCTGATTGGAAGCGGTCAGCGGCCGCTGGCAGAAATTATGGCCTGGGTGAAAAGTGCCTACAAAACCCGGCGGATTGCCATGGTGGTTTCCGGGGACTGCGGGTTTTACAGTCTGTTGTCCTACGCCAGACGGTTTGTACCTCCGGAGGCGATTGAGGCGGTTCCCGGGGTTTCATCCCTTCAGTATTTTTTTGCCAAACTGGGAATGCCCTGGCAGGATGCCCAGCTTATGAGCCTGCATGGCAGACAGCAGGATTTAATCGCCAGACTGTCCCTCACCGGAACGGTGGGTGTTCTGACAGACGGGGAACACAATGCCGCCTATATTGCGGCGCTGCTGAAAGCGCACGGTTACGATGACAAGTGGATTTATGTGGGAGAGGAATTATCCTACCCGGAAGAACGCATCACAAAATTAAGTGTGGAGGATGCCCTGACGTTCCAGGAAGACGGACTGTCAGTGGTGATTGTTGCCGATGAGTGAAATAGCAGCGTATAAAGACGAAATGTACAAGCGGGGAAAAGTCCCGATGACCAAACGGGAAGTGCGGATTTTATCCGCGGCTTTTTTGGCTATTGCCCCCGCCGATGTGGTGGTGGATATCGGGGCCGGAACCGGTGGATTTACCATGGAGGCAGCCCATGCGGCCAGTCACGGTAAAGTGTACGCGGTCGAGGCCAAGCCGGAGGCCCGGGAGCTCATTCAGGACAATGCCAGAAATTTTGGTGCAGATAATGTGACCCTGGTTCCGGGGAAAGCACCGGAAGCCCTCGCCGGGATCACCGGGCCGGTGGACCGGATTTTTGTCGGGGGAACCGGCGGCAAGATGGCAGCTATTTTTGACTGGTGCCACGGGCATTTAAACAAAGATGGCCGGCTGGTCGCCAATTTTGTAACGCTGGAAAACGCCGCCCGGGCAAAAAGTTTGCTGGATCAAACTTTTGCCGCCGTCGAACTGATCCAGGTTGGGATTACCCGGGGGGAAAATCTCGCGGGCATGACCATGCTCAAGGCTCAGAATCCGATTTTTATTCTGACGGCGGAAAAGTAAAAGAATCCTGAAATGGAAATGAATCAAAACAAACAGACCCGGTTTCGGGTCTTTTTTAATACCGTCAGAAGTGTTAAAATGAATCCAGAAAGGATGTGCGCGATGCAAGTTGACACAAATGCAAGAACAGCGGCGAAAGCCCTGACTGATTTTATAAAAGCAAGCCCGACGGCGTTTCAGGCCACGGCCGCCATGCAGACCCGGCTGACAGCGGCGGGGTACACCCGGCTTAACGAAGGGGAACTCTGGCAGCTTCAGCGCGGGAAAAACTACGTGGTCACCCGCAACGGTTCGGCGCTGATTGCCTTTAGATTACCTGCCGGAGAGCTTCAGGGATTCCGGATTGCCGCGAGCCACGGGGATAATCCCAATTTTAAGCTTAAGGAAAATCCGGAAATGACCGGCAACGGTGGCATGACCCGGTTGAACGTGGAAAGCTATGGCGGGGCCAATTTGTCTACCTGGTTTGACCGGCCGCTTTCGGTCGCCGGCCGGGTGATTGTCCGGGAACAACACACACTGGTCACGCGATGTGTGGATGTGGGCCGGGATCTGGTGATGATTCCCAGCCTTGCCATCCATATGAATCCCAAAGTGAATCATGGGATGGCTTGTAATGTTCAGAAGGATATGCTGCCGGTTTTCGGGCTGGATGCCACACTAAAAATGGCCGATGTGGTGGCAGAAACATTAAAGATTGACGCCGGGGAGATCATGGGTCAGGATTTATATGTGTACAACCGGCAAGCCCCCAGCATTTGGGGCGCCAGTCAGGAATTTCTCTCCAGTCCCCGGCTGGATGATCTCCAGTGTGCCTTCAGTTCCCTGAACGGATTGTTTGCAGCTGCCCCGTCTGAACATCAGGCGGCGGTTCACTGCTGTTTTGACAACGAGGAAGTGGGCAGCGGAACCAAACAGGGTGCCGGCGGAACGTTTTTGAAAGATACATTGATCCGGATTGTTCTGGGACTGGGCGGGACAATGGAAGATTATTACAGAATCGTCGCCAACAGTTTGATGGTTTCAGCCGACAATGCCCACGCGGCGCACCCCAATTATCTGGAAAAAGCGGATCCGGTTCACCGGCCCCGGCTTAACGGCGGTGTGGTCATTAAACACAGCGCCAATCAAAAATATACAACCGACGGGGTTTCTTCGGCTCTGGTCCGGATGTTGTGTGAACAGGCCGGGGTTCCGTACCAGGTCTTTGTCAACCGTTCGGATATGCCGGGAGGCTCGACGCTGGGAAATATCTCCACATCCCAGGTGTCACTAAACACTGCGGATGTGGGGATTGCGCAGCTGGCCATGCATTCGGCCTGTGAAACCTGCGGGGTCCTGGATACCGAAAGACTGACCGCGTTTTTGCGCTGTCATTTTGAATCCGGGATGACGGCGGAAACCGACGGCCGGTTCCGGATAGCGGAGGAATCCCATGACAAAGATTGACGCGCTGATGAGAGAAATGGTCACCTTTATGGCCGGCGATCCCAAACGGATTCAACATTTTACAAAAGTGTATGCCTATGCGGGCTACATTGGCCGGCAGGAAGGGCTTGACCCGGCGACTCAGGAAATTTTGGAAATGGCGGCTCTGGTTCACGATATCGGCATCCGGAAAGGGGAAGCGGAGACAGGCAGAAGCGACGGCCGGATTCAGGAAGCCCTGGGACCGGATGAAGCGGCCATCCTTTTAAAAAAGCTGGAAGTGCCGGAGGATTGGTGCCGCCGCATCTGCTATTTGGTGGGGCATCATCATCACTATAACGCCATTGACGGGCCGGATTATCAGATTTTGGTGGAAGCGGATTTTCTGGTCAACCTGTTTGAGGACCAGGTTCCCAAAGCGGGCTGTGAGAACGCATTAAAAAAAGTATTTAAGACCCGGACCGGTCAAAAACTGTGCCGGGAAATGTACGGTTTGGAGGAAAATTCTTGAGAACAATTCTCTGGTTTATCCATTTTTGGATCTACTTATTTTTAATGGAGCCGGACCTTTTATGGGTCAGGCATTTGGCAAAAAAAGGACGCATTGAGGAACACGACGCCCAGGTCCGCTACCAGGTGGGCAAGTGGGCCCGGGAAATGATCCGGACCGCAGGGGGCAGTGTGAAGGTGGAAGGGCTGGAACGCATGGCCGATGGCCCGGCAGTGTATGTGTCCAATCATTTAAGTTATTTTGATATTCCCCTGGTGCTGGGATATCTCGGCGATCAGACCATTCCCCTGGTGGCCAAGAAACAAATCCAAAAAATTCCGATGATCCGGAGCTGGATGAAAGAGCTTCACTGTGTCTTTATCGACCGGGATAATCCGAGGGCTTCCATGGCGGCTTTAAAAGAAGCGGAACAATGGGTGGAAAAAGGCTATTCCATGGTGGTGTTTCCGGAAGGGACCCGCAGTGTAGACGGTGCCGTTCACGATTTTAAATCCGGAGCGTTTCGGATTGCCCAAAAAAATAAAGTTCCGGTGGTGCCCTTTGTGATTCAGGGGACACAAAATCTTATGTCCCGGGACAGTTTGTGGATCCATCCGGCTAACGTGGCGATGACGGTTTTACCTGAAATTGAAACCAAAGATTTCGACAGGCATCAGTGGCGCAAAGTGCCGGAAATGGCCAGGGATAAAGTGACTGCTGCCCTTTCGGCTCCGGCTGCTCTGGAAGAGCATGACGATTTTTTTGTAAAAAAAGTATAAATAGTTGCAATCGAAAAAAAAACATAGTATTCGCACCGTTTAAATGGTACAATTTAAAAAAATAAAAGGTTAATATAAGTCGTGCGAGAATGAAATCTGTTTTGGTGAGTTCTGAAATAAAGGGCTCTTTGGGGAATCTGGTGAAAAACCAGAACGATCCGGTCACTGTAATTGGCCAGGTCCCCGCTTGATGCCACTGGCAAAATGCCGGGAAGGTGCGGGGAATATAGACCATAAGTCAGGAAACCTTCGAAACGGAATACTAAATCATTACCTCCAGGAAAAAGGGAAGTTAGTATCGTTGTACGAAGCTGTGTGTTTTTGAGCGCAAAGATATGAACGACAACAGGCTTTTTCCCTGGGGAAGAGGCCTGTTTTTTATTTGCCGGTAAATCGGAGGAGGAAGCATTTTGGAAATCGTAGTTGTTGGGCTAAATCATAAAGAGACACCGCTGGCGGTCCGGGAAAAGGGTTCCTTTATCAACCGGACCATACGGGAAGGGATTGCGTCACTGTTAAAGGAAGAGGCAGTGAGCGAGGTGGTGATTTTGTCCACCTGCAACCGGAGCGAGATCTACGTGGCGTCTCCAACGCCTCTTAAAGCGGAACAGGTGCTCAGGCATTTTTATCTGTCCGAAAAGTCACCGGAGCTGGAACCTTATTTATTGATGCACCACGGCCGGGAGGCGATCACACATTTATACCGGGTCGTCACAGGCCTCGATTCGATGATTTTGGGGGAAGACCAGATTCTGGGCCAGGCCAAGGAAGCGCTGGATAAAGCCAGGGATGTGGGCGGCGCAGGAAAATATCTGACCAAAGCCTTCCGGGAAGCCGTGACTTTTGCCAAAAAGGTAAAGACCCGCTACAAAATTTCAGAGACGCCGATTTCCCTGAGTTCGACGGCGGTTAAACACGTCAAGCGAACGTACGACAATTATGCCGAAAAAAAGATTTTGATCATCGGTTCCGGGAAAATGGGGCTGTTGGCCCTGCGCTATATGGCGGCGGAAGGTTTCCACCAGGTGTACATGACCAACCGGACCTATCATCCCGGGGATGTGTACCAGGATATTTATCAGGGCGTCAATGTTGTGGAATACAAAGAACGCTACAAAGCGGTCCGGGATATGGATGTGATCATTTCCGCCACCGCTTCCCCCCATACGGTCATTCGCCGGAATGAACTGGATCGCCGGAGCAAACCGCTGATGATTATCGATTTGGCTTTGCCCCGGGATGTGGAACCGGAAGTCGGGGATATGGACCAGGTCAAACTGATCACCATTGATGATTTTAATCATCTGATTGACGAAAAGATGCAGTACCGGGAAGAAGTGGCCGAACAGATTGCCGGGGAGATTGACGGCGAGGTGGAAGCACTGCTCAACTGGATTTCAAAAGCCAGGGTGGATAAGATGGTGGCGGTTTTTAATCAGACCTCCAGTCAGCTGGCGGATGAAACCGTTGCGATTCTCAACAAGCGTTACCAGTTTGAGGGGAAAGATCAGGATTTTTTAACAAAAATTGTACACTCCAAATTTCGCCAGATGGTGATGCCGTCCATTCGAAAGCTTAAAACTCTGGAGAGTGATACGGAGATCAAGCAACTTGAAAAGACACTGGCTTTTTTGGCAGATCAGGAAAACGAGGGATAAGCGACAAGAATGAAAGTACCTTTAATGATGGAATTTGGGGATAAAAATATTCTGGTGATCGGCCTGGGGCGGGTCGGCCGGAGACGGGCCGCTTTTTTGCGGGATGCGGGCTGCCGGGTTTCGGCGGTGGATACAAAAGCGCTTCCCCAGGATTGGGACACCACAGGGATTCATATTATCCGGCGGGAGTACGGAATGAATTTGCTCAAAGGGGTGGATGTCGCCGTGATTGCCACGGATGATCATATGCTTAACCAGTGGATTGCCAATGACTGCAAGGCCAATGGGATTTTATGCAACTGTGCGGACGATCCGGAGATTTCTGATTTTATTTTTCCGGCCGTCGTCCGCCGGGGGGATTTGACCCTGTCGGTCTGCACCGAAGGGGCCAGCCCTTTTATGACCCGGAAGATTGCCGATGAACTGGCCAAAGTGTATGGCCCGGAAATGGGTGAAAAGCTGCAATTGATGCGGCAGCTCCGGCAGAGGGCGCTGAACAGTGACATGGACACAATGCAAAAGCGGCACTATCTCAAGGGGTTGGTTGACAAATCCCTGGAGGAACTCAAACAGGAGGCAGCGAAGGATGAATAAAATAGTGGTGGGCTCCCGGGGGAGCAAACTGGCGGTGGTCCAGACCCGGTGGCTGCTTGACCGGTTGAAAGCGGCCCGGCCCGGGATCGATTTTGAACTTAAAATCATTAAGACAAAAGGGGATCACATTCAGCATATGGCTTTGGACGCCATCGGCGGCAAGGGCCTCTTTACCAAAGAGCTCGAAGACGAGCTGAGGGAAGGAACCATTGCCATGGCGGTTCACAGCATGAAAGACATGCCGGCAGCCATGCCCCAGGGACTGACCCTGGCGGCGCCACCGCAGCGGGAAGACCCTTCGGATGTATTGGTCACGCCCCATAATGTGGCGGGAATTGCGGCATTACGAAAAGGCGCGGTCATCGCCACGGGCAGCAAACGCCGGGCGTATCAGCTCACCCGTATCCGGCCAGATATTCAGATCGTTGGGATTCGCGGCAATGTGGATACCCGGCTCCGGAAAATGAAAGGGCAGA
>JAQWCN010000074.1 GCA_028705955.1 Eubacteriaceae bacterium | reverse complement strand
TGCATGAAAACGTCAAAATAAAATGCAATCCATTCTTGACAAAGTCATGAAAACGCAATATAATCAAAGAAGCTGGTCAGACCATTGACCAATTTCGAGGCGAGAAACTTTTTGATGGTCTGCCAAAGGTGTGTTTTAATCATATGATTATGTGCTTATAAGAAAAGGGGGATTGTTTTTAGCGTATACTGTTATAATTATTATTAATATCCATGTTGGTATCCCCAACATTTAAGCAGCTGGGCTGTTTCTGGAATGGTTTTCCGGATTCATGCCTTTTAGCTGCTTTTTGCGTTTTTACCGGCCTTCCTCCAGAAAGAAGCCGCTTTTTTTAACTCATTTTTTCCAAAAAAAAAACCACTCAAACTTTATGGTTTAAGTGATTTTTACAGATTTTTATAATGGCGGAGAAGGAGGGATTTGAACCCTCGCACCGCGTAAACGGCCTATACCCTTAGCAGGGGCACCTCTTATAGCCACTTGAGTACTTCTCCATTTTTAATAACCATTGATGTATTCTGGCACCTTTGAATCAGACACCATCCTTGATCAATTTTTTCAACAAGCATTATATTTGAGCTACCACAATATAATAACTTTATTCAATTTTATGGCCGAGAGGGTGGGATTCGAACCCACGTGGGCTTGCACCCAAACGGTTTTCAAGACCGCCCCGTTATGACCACTTCGGTACCTCTCGAACGATGCAAAAATAATTATAACAGGGGCTTGCGCCCCTGTCAATGTTTTTTTCATTTTCCAGCTGTTTATTTGCAGACTTTTTCAATCCAGCCAAATTTATCTTCCACGGTCCCTCTTTGAATCCCACATAAAGTATCGTAAATCTTTTGGGCATAAGGTCCAATTTCGTCGTTGTTAAAGATCATATCTTCACCTTCATAATTGAGACGGCCAATGGGTGAAACCACTGCTGCGGTTCCCATACCAAAGACTTCTTCGATATCACCTTTATGGTATAAATCAACGAGTTCCTTAATCGGGAAAACCCGTTCTTCCACTGTTTCACCCCAGCTTTTAAGCAGGTGGATAATGCTCTTGCGTGTGATCCCTGGTAAAATGGTTCCGGTCAGTTTAGGGGTCACAAATTTACCGTTGATCTTGAACATTACATTGCAGGATCCCACTTCTTCGATATTTTTGCGGGTTGCCCCATCGAGCCATAGTGTTTCTTCATAGCCTGCTTCGTGAGCCTTGGCCGTTGCTGCCAGGCTTCCTGCGTAATTTCCACCGCATTTTGCTTCTCCGGTTCCGCCGACAACGGTTCTGGCATAAACCCGTTCAATATGCATCATCGCTGGTTTCAGACCCGTTTCGTAATACGCTCCCACCGGGCAGAGGATGATAAAGAAACGGTAGGTGTCGCTCACACGCACACCGATATAGGGATCTGTTGCAAAGACAAAGGGACGAACGTATAAAGCAGTCCCCGGGGCTGTTGGAATCCAATCCTTTTCTATTTCAACCAATTGTTTTAAAGCTTTTAATACAAAGGCTTCATCGATCTGGGGAATGCACATTCTGGTATTGGAACGGTTCATCCGGGCCAGGTTTTCTGTCGGTCTGAATAATTGTACCCCACCATCTTCTGTTTTGTAGGCTTTTAAACCTTCAAATACTTCCTGGGCATAATGGAATACGCAGCAAGCCGGTTCCAGAGAAATTGGACCATAAGGAACAATCCGGGCATCATGCCATCCTTTTCCTTCTGTATAATCCATTGTAAACATATGATCCGTAAAGATTGTACCAAATGGTAAATGTTTTTCATCCGGTTTGGTTTTCGGATGTGCTGTTTTTGTAACTGTAATTTCCATGCTTTCATCCACTCCATTCTTAAATCTGCATTGATTCCCTTTTTCTCAACAATTAAAGTAAAGTTTAAGTGTCTTCTAAAAAGTTATTAGTGTTAGTATACCACATTGTATACAATGTGGTGAATTTAATCGAAAGATTTTTTGTTTTTTTGGGGGTACAATTGCCGGTCCCGACCTTTAACCCGCGTAGACAGCAAAGAGGGTTTTACACAATGCTGAAAAAACGCTCAGCATCTCTACTGCAACAATAATACAGGGTACCGGCAAATGCCAATGCCTTTCGGTCAGGACATTGAGCCCGTTGATCTTTTGATCGAACCAGATAAACCCGTAACTCATGGCGATCATCACCGGGATTAAGGACGACAAGAAATACCGCCCCTGGGGCTGGTAATCACTGGTGTACGAATAATACAGGCACAGGGCCACCGGGAAGATGGCTGCCAAAATCATGGTGATGCCCCAAACCCAGTCTTCGATGGTCATCTGCCTTCGTTTCGTTTGCCACCAGGCAATCAGGAATAAGAGGAATCCGCTTGCCAGCAAGCTGAACAGGAAGATATAGTTTTTTATTCCCATAGCAATATTAAAACTGCCAAATACACCCATCAAACTGATCCCTGAGGCAACAATCCACCCATGCTGATGGTTAAAGCGGGTAACCAACATCTGGAAAAAGGATAATCCCGAGTTCTGGGGCGTCTTGATTTGTGACGGTTTAAATTGAGGCTGCGCCAGTTCTTCAGCCATTTCATTGGAGGTGGACAACCCCAAAAAATCACCATTGTGAAGCAGTGCGCTTCGCACAAACCACCACCCGGCCAACACGGCACAAATCGCCAGCATGATTAAGCCATAGCCCACAAAGCGTTTCCAGGACCATGCTTTGCGATGGATAAAGAAATCGGCGGCATAAATGAACGCAGAACAGAATAAAAATCCATAGGCATTATAGTAGGAAAGCAAGCAAACTGACATACCAATTCCCAAAAGACTGCAGGCCCTAAGATCCCACTGCCGTTCGCGGCCCACAAGCCATGCGTAGACGATAAGCATCGCTGCAAAGAAACCAAGGGCATCATTGTTGACATACGCACTGATAAAAGCAAACATGGGCCACAAACCGATCAGTCCGGCAAAAAGCATGATTTTCCGGCCTGTAAAAAGTTTTTGCCCAATCATTATCGCGATTGTGATGGTTCCGGTTGAGATCAAAACGTTCACCAGACGGGCTGCATAGAACAGATGATCCTCTGCCATACCAAAGGCTGATGCAATTTCCATGGCGATGGCTTGAATCTGATACGCCAAAATGGGTTGAAAAGCATACGACTGTCCCCACACGATATTCACAATTTCCGTTTCATTACCAACTGGCAGTGCGTTGTGTCGGAAGATATACAGCGGAATCCAGTACCGCATTTGTTCATCCGGTGCCTGATTATAGGGAATCAGCACGGACCAGGCGAAGTAAAAAAAGAAACAAAAGCAGATAAAACTCATTTCCATACGATGCTGTTTAAAAAAGTTTTCGTTTTCTTCCGGTGCCCGGTAAAAGAAAAAGAAAATCCAAAAAACACAAAAACAGATTGCCGCTAAAATCAAGCAACCGTCAAACTCAATCCGGCCCGCAACCCCAATCACTGGCACAACAACCACCAAAATCAGGGCAAATAGCAAACCGGTCACAACCTTTTTGGTCATAGTCCCCCCTAACACACTGCAAAAATAATGATTCCAATAATAATCAACCCGTTTCCAATTACTTTTTTCCGGGTTGCTTTTTCTTTTAACACCAGGGCGCCAAGAACCGCCACGTACACATAACCGGTGGCCTCGAGCACAGGCCCCAGCGAAAGGGGTACCCCCTTATAGGCGTAAGCCGTCAACAGGGTGGAAAGTAAAAAGAAACTGTAGGCGATGATTACCGGCGCATTTAAATATTCTTTAATGATGCTGTCGTGGTGGCCATTGGCACTTTTCTTTAAGATAATCTGGGAAATCGCAGAGATGAAAACAGAACCCAAAAAAATAAGAACGAAAATCATAGAATTATTCATCGTCGCTCACCACCAGTACAATCCCCACAATAATCACCACAGATCCCACAACCATCCCCGGCGTCAGGGACTCGCCAAAGAGCACCATGCCCCAGACAATTCCCCAAATAATCACGACCGCTTTATTGGCAAACGCAACGGTTAAAGGCATCCGTTTGAGTATTTGCTGCCAGAGTAGCGCATAAACGGCCAAAATGACCAAAACAAGACCGTAATACACAATAAACCCTTTGGTTAAAAAATCATAGGAAGCGGCCATTTTGGAACAAACTGAAGCCAGGGAATAAAAGAATAATAAGATGTGCAGAAAAATCAGATTTTTAATGGGTATCTTACTTTTCATCCGCCTGATCCTCCGTCTTAATCACATCCCGGACGATAAATTGAGGCGCGTTGTTCTGGGAAATATAGATCCGGCCCACGTATTCACCAACCAGGCCCAGAAGAACCATAATCATTCCGCCCAGAAAAACGAGGGTGGAAATCAACGATGGCCATCCGCTCACATCGCTGGGGTGAATAAATTGGTTGATGATGGTATAGATGCCATAAATAAAGCCCACCAATGCCACGATAAAACCAAAGATGGTTGCGATGCGCAGCGGCTTGACCGAGAACGCAGTAAAGCCATCCATCCACAACCCCAGCAATTTTCTAAAGGTGTATCCGGACTCGCCTTCTTCCCGTTCTTTATGGTGAACAGCAGCTGTTCCCACCCGGCGGGTTACCCGCATCACCAGTCCATCAATATAGGGATAGGGTTTGTCGTATTTGATCATTTCGTCCACGACTTGACGCCGGGCGCAAAAATAACTGGTGAAAATCAATTCCCGGGGTTTCCCGATCAAATGATCCGCCATGATATCATTCACTTTCGATCCAAAATTCCGGAACGCGTTGTGCTTTTTACTGTCGTACCGGGCATAAACCACATCCAGATCCGGGGTCAGGGCATCAATCAGCCGAAAAACCTGCTTGGGATCGGTTTGACCGTCGTCATCCAGATTGACGATAATGTCACCGGATACGTAATGGTACGCCGCCATAATGGCCGATGCCTGACCAAAGTTGCGCATCAAATCTACCGCAACAACCCGGGAATCCGCCCGGGCCAGCGCGGCAATGGCCCCGCTGGTATCATCCGGGGATCCGTCGTTGACCAAAACCACTTCATAGCGCCATGACAGATGTTCGCCCATCACCTGGTGAATGTCCCCCACCACATCGCCAATCGTATCCTGGGAGCGGTAGCAAGGGATGACAAAGGAAATTTTCTTATCTGCTTCCATAAACCTTCCTGTAAATATAAAATCCATACCGGGTGGAACTGTCCGTCACCGGATGATCCCCCAGTGTGTCTGGCAATTGCGTTGCGATCATTTGCTTGGGATGTTCGGCCATCATTTTCCGGCAACGATCCAAATCTTCTCCATTAAATATAAAACGGATGGCCACCGGTGACGGCGTGCCATGGATGGTAAAATCCGGAGGATGACCACAGGCAATATCCACCACCATTCCCACAAAATCATACCCGGTCGATGCCGGCACCAGGTGGGAACCGATGCAATCCCCGCCCATACGGCCTCCAATTTCAATGATCTTTATGGTTCCATCCTGATCAATCTTGAGCTCCGTATGGGAAGCCCCTTCTGTAATATCAAGGGTACTCAGCGCGTGATTAACCACCGTCTTCACACGATCCAAAACCGGTTTGGAAACGGGGGCCGGTTCATTGTGCCCGGTTTCGATAAAATGCGGTGCGCCGGTTGTGATCTTTTCGGTCATGGCCAGAAAATGATGACAGCCGTGGACAGAAATGTATTCCACACTGTATTCTTTCCCGTTGGCAAATTCTTCAATCATCACTTTTTTTTCAAAGGAATCGGCCAGTGCAGCCCCAATGGCCGCCTCCAGTTCTTCCGGACCTTTGATTTTTGTGACGCCCCGGCTTCCCGAACGGTCCGTCGGTTTGACAATCAGGGGATAGTTCAGTTTAACCTGATCCGGCTTTGTTTCGGCATCCCCTTCCATAAAACCGGGGATGGGATCCCCGGCCTTTTTAAAGGCCTGACGCATGGCGTATTTATTGGTGGCTGTTTGGGAACAGGCCACACTGTTGCCCGGCAGTCCCATTTTTTCTGCCACATAACTGACGGGCAGGGTGGCCAGATCCGACCCAATGGTGCAAATCCCGGAAATCCCCTCTGCCTGACACACTTCGAGTATCTTTTCTTTTTCAACGATGCTGATATCATGAAAAACATCGGCAGTTTTCTCGCCGACATCATTTGCCTTCCACGCAAATACATGGGTTTCATAACCCTTTTCCTTCGCTTTTAAAATCAGCGGATTTTGAAATGCGCTGGCTCCAATAATCGCAATTTTTTTCATGCCAAACTCAATGCTCCTTGTAAAATTGATGAATCTCCGCAATGGTCCGGTCCACATCTTTTGGCGAGAGCTGATAATACATCGGCAACCGGAGAATGCGTTCGCTTTCCCGGGTGGTGTAACGGTCTTCCCCGGAAAAAACACCGACTTTCTTTCCTTCCGGTGCGGTGTGCAGCGGGATATAGTGGAAAATCGACTGGATCCCCGCCCCTTTCATCTGATTGATCAGAGCTGTCCGTTCTTCCAGATCTTTGGCCTTAATATAAAACATATGGGCATTATGCACACAGCCTTCCGGCACCACCGGCAACCCGATACGCCCTGCATCCTGTAAATCTTTTAATCCGTCATAGTAACGCTTCCAGCTGGCCAGCCGGTTATCGTTAATGTCATCGGCCTTTTCCAGTTGTGCCCAAAGATAAGCGGCATTCATATCACTGGGCAGGTAGGATGATCCTTTATCCACCCAGGTGTACTTATCAATTTCTCCCCGGAAGAACCGACTGCGGTTGGTTCCTTTTTCCCGGATGATTTCTGCTTCTTCCCGGTATTCCGGATGATTGAGGATTACCGCGCCACCTTCACCCATGCTGTAATTTTTTGTTTCGTGAAAAGAGTAGCAGCCAATGTCTCCGATGGTTCCCAGCGTCCGGCCTTTATAATATGCATGAACTCCCTGGGCCGCATCTTCAACCACCGCCAGATGATGGCGGCGGGCAATAGCCATAATCGTGTCCATTTCACAACTAACTCCGGCGTAATGCACCGGAACGATGGCTCTTGTCTTTTTGGTAATTGCTTCTTCAATCCGTGTTTCGTCAATATTGTTGGTATCCGGGCGAATATCCACAAAAACGATTTTTGCTCCCCTTAACACAAAGGCATCTGCCGTAGACACAAAGGTATAGGCCGGCATGATGATTTCATCCCCTGGCTGAATATCTAAAAGCAGTGCGGCCATTTCCAGGGCATGGGTACAGGAAGTCGTCAAAAGAACCTGGGACTGTCCCCCGCAATCTTTTTCCAGCCATGCTGTACACTTGGCGGTAAACTCGCCGTCGCCACTGATTTTCTGGTTGGCAATGGCTTTTTTTATATAATCTAATTCCCGGCCCACATAAGGGGGCTTGTTAAATGTAATCATCTGTATAAATCTCCCATCCAAAATAGTCAATTTATACTATATTATATGCCATCAGACACTATACATCAAATGGATAACGCAATTTA
>JAQWCN010000011.1 GCA_028705955.1 Eubacteriaceae bacterium | reverse complement strand
ATCCCTTACGGCTTGGAACTTCTTCCCGGGCCGATGATATTTCTCTTAATGCTTCACAATATGCTGTGATATCACTCATGACAACTAAAATGTGTTTATCTTTTTGAAAAGCTAAATATTCTGCTACGGTAAGTGCGCAACGTGGAGCGGTTGTTCTTTCCGCAACAGGATCATCCGCATAGTTTACAAACATTACAACACGGTCCATTACATTCGCTTCTTCAAAAGTTTTTCTAAAGAATTTTTCATCATCATGCTTGACCCCAATAGCACAAAAAACGATAGCAAATTCTTCTTCATAATCCCCCGAAAGTTTTGCCTGACGAACAATTTGAGCTGCAAGTTCATTATGAGATAAACCATTTCCTGAAAAGATTGGTAATTTTTGGCCTCGAATTAAAGTCATTAGTACATCAATTGAACTAATACCTGTTTGAATAAAATTTCGTGGATATTCCCGGCTCATTGGATTAATCGGTGCACCATTAATATTTGATTCAACATCTGAAAAAATATCAGCCCCATGGTCAATAGGCTCACCAATACCATTAAAAACTCGACCTAACAACTCTGTTGACATGGGAATAGAAAAAGTTTTTCCGGAGAAACGAATAATTGCATTTTCTGCAGCCAGACCAGAAGTTGCCTGAAAAACTTGAATAGTCGCAATTTTTCCGTCAATTTTAATGACTTTTCCCTTTTTCATTTGACCAGTTGAACGGTCTTGTATATCAACTACTTCACCATAAAAAACATCAGTAACATCATCAACTTCTATTAAAGGACCATTGATATTATCGATAATTAAATATTCTCGTCTCATTCTTTACCCTCCTATGCTTCATACCGTTTGAATAAATCGGCGTAATACTCATCAATTTTTTTCTGAAGGGTATCAATTCCAGATAAATCATCGTTTGGAATATTATATTTCATTTTAACGATTTGATCAAAAATATTTTCATTAACTAAAACGGATGTAGGAATACCTTGTTTAAGGCCCTCCAAGCCTTTTTCATATAAATGATCACAAATGCTTAACATGCGATATTGTTTATTCAAGGGAACATATGTATCAGTGTCATCAAAGGCATTTTGTTGAAGAAATCCTAATCGTAAAAGTCGGCATATTTGAAGAATCCATCGTTGGTCATCTGGCAAAGCTTCTTCACCAACGAGCATGACCATTTCTTGAAGTTTATTTTCTTGAAACAATAAATCCAGCATTTTATTTCGGAGGGTAATACTATCTTCAGCCACATTATCTTCATACCAATCTGTTAATAGTTTTACGTAGCCAGAATAACTTTCCATCCAATTTATGGCTGGGTAATGTCTTGCATAAGCTAAACTTTTATCCAAGGCAAGGAAAGTATTCACGAATCGTTTTGTATTTTCTGTAACAGGTTCAGAAAAATCACCACCTGCCGGAGAAACCGCGCCAACGATTGAGATACTTCCCTGGTTTCCTCCAATTGTATCAACAGATCCTGCACGTTCATAGAATTCTGCAATACGTGAACTTAAGTATGCAGGATAACCTTCTTCTGCTGGCATTTCTTCCAATCGTCCTGAGATTTCGCGAAGTGCTTCTGCCCATCTTGAGGTTGAGTCGGCCATCATGGCGACATCATATCCCATGTCTCTAAAATATTCTGCCATTGTAATGCCAGTATAGATAGATGCTTCACGAGCTGCAACAGGCATATTGGATGTATTCGCGATCATTACGGTTCTTTCCATAATAGATTTTCCAGATTTTGGGTCAATTAACCCCGGAAAATCTTCGATTACTTCAGTCATTTCATTACCACGTTCTCCACAACCAATATAAATAATAATATCAGCATCAGACCATTTAGCCAACTGATGTTGTGTCATTGTCTTACCAGTACCGAATCCACCAGGGATGGCGGCGGTACCTCCTTTTGCAATGGGAAAGAAAAAGTCAATAATTCTCTGACCAGTAATAAGTGGTTTTTCTGGTTCTCGTCTGAAAGCAGATGGTCTTGGCGTTCGTATAGGCCATTCCTGATACATTTTTATATCATGTGTTTTACCTTGGCTATCTTCTAACGTTACTAAGGTCGTTTCGATATTATACTGTCCATCGGGTTGAGCACTAATTACTTTTCCAGAAACATCTGGAGGAACCATGATTTTGTGCGTAATCATTAGTGTTTCTTCAACCGTTGCTATAGTTTGTCCTTGAGATAAAATATCCCCATTTTGAACTTTCATTTGAACATCCCATAGTTTTTTATCATCAATGGACATTAATCCTATACCTTCTGGTATAAAAACAGGAGATAATTCTTTGATTTTCTCAAGAGGTCTCTGAATTCCATCAAACATGTTTTTAAGCATGCCGGGCCCTAATTTTACGGAGAGTGGTGAACCTGTAGGGTAAATCTTTTCACCAGGCATTAAACCTTCAGTTTCTTCATAAACTTGGATCGTTCCGATATCGCCATCTAAAACAATAACTTCACCAATAAGTTTTTTATCACCAACCATGACCATTTCACGCATTGAAAATGAGGTCATGTTTACGCCTGTTACAACGGGACCATTAATTCCCCGGATGACGCCAGTTGATTGTTCTTTTGTACTTAATTCTGCTGTCATTAGGTCACCGCCTCTTCATCTTTGTCCATTATTTTGCTTAATTGCATTCCAATGATCTTACCGTTATCCCGAATGAGATTTACAATACTAAAGTCACAATTTAAGCGATTATCCATATCTCGAACAATGATGCCTCCCTTAATAATCTTGATAGAAACATCGTCAAAATAGAGATCATAACCTTTTAATATTTTTTTTGATTCTTCTAAAATAAAATCATGATCCTCAGGTAAAGCAAATACTTTTAACTGTTTACAATCACCAAAAATTTCAGGAATTCTTGAAAGACAACGACGTAAATAGTCTTTGTAAATTGGTGTTCCAACATATTCATGAGAAACTTCCCAAATTGTCTTTTTAAAATCATCTAATAATTTACTTTTTTCTTCAAGTAATTGATTTTTTGCTGTATTTTTCCCTTGCGCAATAATTTTATTTTTGTCCCTATAAATAACATGATAACTTCGTTCTTCAATGGTTCTTTTATCTTCTTTGACTGTTTCATCAGCCTTTATTAAAAGATTTTCTTTTTTGCGTTTCGCACCATCAATCGTCTCTTTCCCTTTTCCACGTTGTTTTTTGAGAAGATATTGGGTAAAAACAGCAAGCTTTTCTTCAACTGATATCATTTGAAACACTTCCTATTCATAATCATAGTTTTTATAATCCTACTGATTCCTTTATGTACTGAGTGATAATTCCCTGTTGTTTTTGATATCCATATCTGTCTGGAATTACAGTGATCAAAGGAAACAGGACTTTCCGTTTGGTTTCCATAACGAGATCTTCAATCATAAAATAAGCTTTTTCAGTTAGATAAATGATACCGACATCTGAATTTTTAACAATTTGCTTAAATTCTTGTTCAATCTCTTCAGGATCCAATGAATAAAAACCTTGAATACCAGCTAATTTCATTCCAAGCATGGAATCCCGATTTTCACTGATAATGAAGGATTTCATTTTAAAGACTACCAATGATCATAATAGAGATGATCAAACCATAAATTGCGACCCCTTCTGCTAGTCCAACATAAATAAGTGTCTTACCAAGAATCTTTTCATTTTCAGAAACGGCGCCTAAAGCAGCGGAGCCAACGACACCAACAGCATAACCTGCTCCAACACAGGCCAAACCAGTCGATAATGCCGCTCCTATATATCCATATCCCGTTGCAGCACTTGCTGCGTCGCCAGTTGCTGCAGCAACTGCTGAAGGAACGAACATAACTAATGCAGCGGCCATTGTTGGTATAAATCCGCATAGATTAATACGAAGAAATTTTTTTAATCGAGGTTGGTCAGATTTCACATCTTTATAAATAAAATAAATGCCACCTGCAATTGTTGTTAAAACTAATAAACCTGCTAAAATCGTAATAACTGTGATAATACTCATAATTTTCTCCTTTATTTCTGTGTTTAAAGTAATTCTTTTTTTATTTCAATCATTAATGGTGTAAATTCATGACCATCACCAGTGTAATATTTACTGAATAATTCATAGAATTGTAGCCTTAAGCATTGAATAAAATCAATGAGGCCTTCCAGAACAATAATTAATATGTTGCCGATAAACAGAACAATAATGCCGCCAAATCCACCACCAACCATTGTTGCTAATGTTTCAAATGCCATAAAAAGGCCAACATGAGTCAATGCGAAAGCACCAACACGAATAAAGCTAAGCGTATTGGAAAGCATCCCCAAAAGCATTTCAAACAAGCCAAAACCTGCTTCAACATAGTAATCTCCAGCAGTTGTGTCATACAAGTCCCGATGTTTTATTGTATTAGCAATTGGTTCACGGAAAAGAACAAAGAAAACCAATATAATAGCTAATATTCCTAAAGGAAGAGCAAAAGGCTTACCACCAGGAATATAATTTAAAGTACATAATACGCAGGCAAGCAATGCAAGGTATAAGACCAAACCGGCAATACCACTTGGGCCAAATAATCCTTCTTTAATATCTCCAATTTTAAGTTTATTGATAATTGAAAAAATATATGCACATAATAACATTGCAACACCACACACAATGGCGGTTAGCAAAATGGTATTAATCGAAGAAAACGGACGGACCCATAGTGTTGGCAGGATTTTTTCATTGCCAAACACAGAGCCGTAAATAAATCCAAAAATAATTGAAGAGCATGACATTCTTGTTAAGACATGACCTAACTCAATTCCACGTTTGCCCAGTATAAGTCCAGCCAACAACAAGACAATGCCTTGTCCTACATCCCCGAACATATAACCAAAGCAAAATAAATACGTTACACTGAGAAAAGGGGTGGGATCTAATTCATTATGAGCTGGCACCCCGTACATTTTTACCAGTGATTCAAAGGGTTTAAAAACCCAGTTATTTTTTAATTTGGTCGGTGGTTTTGTTGTTCCATCATTCTCCGAAAATAAAACAATCATTCCTGGATATTTTTGTGCTAGTGTTTGAAGTCTTTCTTTATCCTTTTTAGGAACCCAACCTGAGAAATAGAAATTTTCTTTTGAAAAAGCCATATACTTTTTCATAATATTAATATTAGCGTACAATGTCAAAACATTATATGCGTTCATTGCCTCATCCTTATGATTCTTACAGAAATCATCTAGTTTCTCATTGTAGTCATTAATCTTTTTTTCTAATTTCACTCTTTCAAGGTGAAGATCCGTTAGAATATCGTTAGGAACTTTTGTATATTTAGAATCCAAACCTTCAATAGTTTTAAAACCCAATGCTTTTAATATCCGATTGGTTTCAACTTGAAATTCTGTCGGTGAAATGATAAGAAATACTTCTTCATTTTCATTATTTCCTACATGAAAAACGATAGAGGTTACAGTGTTGTAAATACTTTTTAGCCTTGCAGCATTATCCTTGGAAATAGAGCCTAATGAATAAGAAAAATAATTCATTTTATCTATTTCAGACATTGGAATATCAATGTCTTTTAAATAATTATAGGCATTAATGCTCACCTCAATTTCATGTATCTTTTGATGCAATTCTTCTAAATCACCACATTCTTCCCTGGTAAAATTTTCAAAAAACTGTTCTTTTTCTAAAACATCTTGTAAGTCTACATCCAGTGTGGATAAACGTTCCATATCCAAATGAAGTTCACCATTATACATTTGAGACAAAACTTTTACTTTGTTAACATATTCTTTCTCGTCGACAATTTCTCCTCCAGATGATAGTTTTGTAAATCCGAGCAATTCATCGATATTATCTTTACTAATTGGTAATGTAAAACGGCCCGAATCAATTTCATCCATTGCATCAACAAGTTGAATGTCTTTGTAAAAGAAAATGTCTTTAGCAAATGAGTCAAGATATTTGTTTTTGCCCACTACATTCATCATTACAACATTTTCAATTGCCATATAATTCTTCCTTCCACTTAATTAAAACTTCTAATTAGGAATTCTTCTGTGTCGGTTGCACTCATGCGATAGCGTTTGCTCTCAATAATGGATACAATATCTGCGATTTCAAAGTCTATCATTCGAATGAATGCAAAAGGTTTAGATAACCCGGTATCATTTGAATTATACAATGATTTAAAAGCATAATACTGAAAGCGTTCACGTCTTCTTTCCATATGAAGATCTAAACTTTTTGTATGATTAAATAAAAAAGCATATTCATTGTATTGCGGTCTTGCAATAACCTGCTTAAAATCATCCATCGTTTTGATCTCCGTTAGTTGTTGAATATCTTCAGTCTTAATCCGTAATCCTCCGCGTAATGCGTAAGCCAATAATTCTTCCCGACTGAGATGATAAAACTTTTTTCCGCGATAAAACCAAATTAAATTTAATAAATCAATCCCTTTTTTTAATGTTAAAATCAATTTGTTATTTTCTTTTTGAGGCAATTGGTTTATTAAACGTCGAAGTTGATCATAATAATGTCTTTCTAAACTTTTTTCAATTGGAAAAAGATCCTCATCAATAGAAAGTGTTTTATAAATTTCTAAAATTCGATAGTAATCAGTTCCAATTAAAAATTTTTTAAACTCATCCCAAGACTTTGCTTTTATTAGATTATCCATTGGTAATGTTGAATATTTTTTTGAATAAACAAGCATTGGAGCAATTTCAGTAATATTTGCTCCTCGGGATAATCCACGAATCAATAGACGTAAAGCTTCAACATCTGCTTTTACTAAAAAACTATTGAGGACGCGTTTATCCTTATCATATAAAAAATGCATTATTTTTTCAATTTCAAAAATCTGCATACGATTCAGTGGAATTTCAACGGCTTGTCTGTGAAGATGGCTTGTTTCAACATTTTTTAAAAAAGGAGCATAATATGTTTCATTTTTTAAATAATTAAATACACCATTTAGATCTGGTTCCCGAATCATCTGACGATAATCCTCATCACTCAACATTTTTGCACGCATTGCCATAATTTTTGCGTTTACACACGCATACCTACTATTTGCCATACAGGTACTCTTTCTTAAATTGTTTTAAATAATGTCTCTAAAACCTGCCGTGCACTTTTGTCTTTGATTTTTTCATATTGATTGCGCATATTATTTAATTGCGCATTCATCTTATCAATTGTTTCATCTTTTTCTCCATTTGCCTTTTCTATTTCTATTTTATAATTTTGAATGCTGTCAGCCTTTGCCCTGTCTAAAATTTGATCTCTACTTTGTGAAATCTCTCTTTGAGCATCATTTTCAATCTTTTGGGCCCTGTTTTCTGCACTTTGCTTAATTTTTGAAGCGCGTTGATCCAGGTCAATGATTTGATGAATGACGTTATTCATCTGCGACACATGAACAACCTCCTTTTCAATTAATGAATTTATTATAGCACTTAGACATTATAAATTAAATAAAAAAAGAGAGAAACACTCTTGTGTTCTCTCTTCATTGAGATTAATTTTAACTATTAAAATGTAATAATGCCTAAGCCTTCTAATATCGAACTGATTAATATTGCTAAAATGCAAAATGGAGCAATGTATTTTAGCAAAAACACAAAAATCTTTTCGCGTCTAAATGTTTTGTTTTGTCCCCTGACTTCATCCAAAA
The DNA here is from genome assembly GCA_028705955.1 of Eubacteriaceae bacterium. GTDB lineage: Bacteria > Bacillota > Clostridia > Eubacteriales > Eubacteriaceae > JAQWCN01. Next base: position 22,992 of record JAQWCN010000011.1, on the reverse strand, counting down.
TAATATTGGTGTCAATAATATGACCTACAAAGATACACGTTAAGAATGCTCCAATTGGCATCATGACAGAGTTGGTAATGAAATCACAGAAAGTGAAGAAATCCATTCCAAAAATTGTGAAATCACTTAATACACCAAAAGACAATGCAGACGGGATCCCTAATAAAATTGAAACGCCTGAAATAATTAAAACTGCTTTCTTCCTACTCCAGTTGAAAGAATCACAAACTGATGCGATAACGGCTTCCATTAGAGAAATGGTTGACGTTAAAGCGGCAAAGAAGACCATTATAAAAAATAAGGCACCAACTAATTGCCCAAATTGCATGCTGTCAAAAACTTTTGGTAAATTGACAAACATTAATCCTACGCCTTTTCCTAAAGCGGCAGGATCACCTTTTGAAAAAACAAAAACCGATGGAATAATCATAAACCCAGCTAAAAGAGCTATGGCAGTATCAAAAAATTCAATTTGCGTTACTGATGCTTCAAGACTTTCTTTTTTATTTAAATAAGATCCATAAGTAATCATAATACCCATTGCCAAAGATAAAGAATAAAACATTTGTCCCATCGCTGCCAAGCATCCTTGAAAACTAAAGTTTTTCCATTCAGGTAATAAAAAGTATTTTACACCTTCTAAAGCTCCGGGTTGAATACAGCTGTAAACTGAAATAATGATTGACAAAATAATTAGTATTGGCATCATAATTTTACTGACTTTTTCAATTCCCTTTTGAACCCCGGCAATAACAATGACTGCGGTCAAGACAACAAATAATATTTGAAGTAAAACGGGTTGAATTGGTTGTGCCGCAAAATTTGTGAAAAATGAGTCAGAACTGGCAGCTTGCCCAGCCGATGTCACAAAAATCCATGCATATTTTACAATCCATCCACCAATAACACAGTAGTAAGGAAAAATGATAAAAGCAACAATTGCACCAATGACTCCAACAAAATTCCATTTCTTGTTTAATGCTCCATACGCTTTAGTAGGGCCCAAGGTGGTGTGCCGACCTATAGCAAGTTCAGCAGTCATTATTGTAAAACCCAGTGTTAATACAAAAATTATATAGATCAATAGAAACATTCCACCGCCATATTTTGCGGCAAGATATGGGAAACGCCATATATTTCCTAAACCAACAGCAGACCCTGCTGCAGCCATAACAAAACCAATTTTACTTGAAAATTGGCTTCTTTCTTTTTTCATAAATATAAATCCCCTCTTTCTTGAAAAAAACTTAAGCAAATTTATTATAACATATATATTCTATTACTATGAATATTATTTATTTTTTTTACATTTAAAAAGGCGGAAGTGATAAGCTTCCGCCTTTTTAAAAAAATGGTTATTTTTGTTCAATTGCTGCTTGTGCAGCTGCTAACCGAGCAATTGGTACTCTAAATGGTGAACAAGAAACATAAGATAGACCAACACTATTAAAGAATTTTACAGATTTTGGATCTCCACCATGTTCTCCACAAACACCACATTTCATATCAGGTCGTGTTTGTCGACCAAGTTTAACTCCGTTTTTAACTAATTGACCTACTCCTTCTTGATCAATAGAAGCAAAAGGATCACCTGGTAGAATATTCTTGTCTTTATATGTCGGAATAAATTTACTTGCATCATCACGACTGAAACCAAAAGTCATTTGTGTCAGGTCATTTGTTCCAAAACTAAAGAATTCAGCTGTTTTTGCAATCTGATCAGCAACGACAGTTGCACGCGGAATTTCAATCATTGTTCCAATTTTATATTCGATGTTACTATGTTTTTCTTCTTTAACTTTTTCTGCAGTATTGTGTACAATACCAGCAACATACTCAATTTCTCCAACCATACCAACTAGTGGAATCATGATTTCTGGAACAATATGATAATCATACTTTTCTGAGACTTCTATTGCTGCTTCCATAATTGCTCGTGTCTGCATAACACCAATTTCTGGATAAGTGACATCTAGCCGACAACCCCGATGCCCTAACATTGGATTAAATTCTTCCAAATTATCAATATCAGCCTTCATTTCTTCTATTGACATATTCATATCTTTAGCCAGGGCAAGAATATCTTCTTCATCTGTTGGTAAAAATTCATGCAAAGGTGGATCTAAAAGTCGAACGGTTACTGGTAATTCTTTCATTGCCTTATAGATACCAATAAAATCTGATTTCTGCATTGGCAACAATTCTGCTAAATATTTTTCCCGTTGTTCAACAGTTTTGGAAAGTATCATTCGACGTACTGATGGAATTCTATCTTCATCGAAAAACATATGTTCTGTTCTACACAAGCCAATTCCTTCTGCACCAAATTCAACTGCTTTAGCTGCATCTCGTGGCGTATCAGCATTTGTTCTAACATCCATGGTTCTAAATTCATCAGCCCATTTCATAAGTGTTGCAAAATTTCCTGATAATTCAGGAGACTGAGTTTTAATTGACCCTAAGTAAACATTGCCGGTACTTCCATCTAAAGATATATAATCTCCTTCTTTAATTGTTTGGCCATTAATATGGAAGATCCGACTTGTTTCTTCAACTTTTATTTCATCACAACCCGCGACACAACATGTCCCCATTCCTCGTGCAACAACTGCTGCATGGGAAGTCATTCCCCCTCGAGCTGTCATAATCCCTTTGGAAGCATACATTCCTTCAATATCTTCTGGTGAAGTTTCTTGTCTAACCAAAATAACATCCTCACCATTTTCAGATGCATTTTTTGCGGCATCTGCTGTAAAATAAACGCGGCCAGTTGCTGCTCCTGGTGATGCAGGTAAGCCAGAAGTAATAGGCGTTGCCGCTTTTAATGATTCTTCATTAAATGTTGGATGCAATAATTGATCTAAAGTTTGCGGTTCAACACGAGTAACTGCCGTTTCCTTATTAATCAGTCCCTCTTCAACCATTTCAACTGCGCATCGCACTGCAGCAGCCGCTGTCCGTTTACCATTTCTTGTTTGAAGCATAAACAGCTTTCCTTTTTCGATGGTAAATTCCATATCTTGCATATCATGATAGTGCTGTTCCAATAATTCTGCTGTTTTAGCAAATTGATCATATACTTTTGGCATTATATCTTTCAACTGAGCAATTGGTTGTGGTGTTCTAATACCAGCAACAACATCTTCTCCTTGAGCATTTACCAAAAATTCTCCAAATAAATCTTTTTCACCAGTTGCTGGATCACGCGTAAATGCGACACCAGTACCCGAATCATCCCCCATATTTCCGAAAACCATACATTGCACATTAACAGCAGTTCCAATATCTTGCGGAATATCATTTAGATCACGATACACAATAGCTCTTGGATTGTCCCAGGAACGGAAAACTGCTTCTACTGACATAAATAGTTGTTCAGCAGGCTGTTGTGGAAAAGGATTTCCTGTTTCTGATAAAATAATATCTTTATATCTTTTTACAACTTCTTTAAGATCTTGAGTTGTTAACTCGGTATCATATTTATAATTATTTCTTGATTTTATTTCATCTAAAACTGCTTCAAACTTTTGACTGTTTATTTCTTGAACAACATCACCAAACATTTGAATAAAACGACGATAACTGTCGTACGCAAAACGATCATTTCCGGTATTAGCTGCGAGACCTAAAACCGTTTGATCATTTAATCCTAAATTTAAAATGGTATCCATCATTCCAGGCATTGAAATTCTTGCTCCAGAACGTACAGACACTAATAAAGGATCTTTTTCATCTCCAAATTTTTTTTCCGCAATAGTTTGAAGTTTTGTTAAATGTTCTTTGATTTGATCAACCATTTCATCGGTTAGTTTGCTATTTTTTAAGTACTCATTACATGCTTCAGTTGAAACAGTAAATCCTTGTGGAACAGGAAGACCTATCTTGGTCATTTCAGCTAAATTAGCCCCTTTTCCACCCAGTAAATTACGCTGAGTCGCATCACCTTCCGAAAACATATACACCCATTTTTTCATCATTAACCTCCTGGAAATCCTTATATTAATTAATTCAATTTATATGATTGCCTAACCAGGCACATCAACCATTAATCATCATCGCCTAAATTAACTACATATCTTGTAATATTAGTTCTTGATACTTTCCCAATTAATTTAAGACGTTGCTCCCCTTTATTATTGGTGACTTTGCGAACAATCGGTAAAGATTCAACTTCATATTTCATTGCTTTCTTGGCCGCATCATAGACAGATTCTTGCTCATCTAGATAAATTATATTTGGCATTCGTGTCATAATAATTGGAATGGGTAATTTATTGATATCTTCACGTCCAATCATTGATTTCATAAAATCTTTGCGACTTACAATTCCAGAAAGAAAATCACCATCAACAACGTAAATTGTACCAGCATTCTTTGTAAACATTGTAATAATACCTTCGTAAATAGTTGCTTTTTCTGATACTGTTGTAGGTTGAGATTGGATGTCCATAACATTAATAGTCTTAATATAAGAACCTATCATATGTAAAATAGATTTCCCCGTATATTGATATCCAACTTTTCTTTTCGCTTTTAAAATACCGGTCATCGTTAGTATTTTAAGATCAGGTCGAATAGTTGCCCGATTAATACCCAATTGATTGGCAATATCTTCACTTTTGATTGGTTCATTCAATTTAACAATTTCTATTATTTTATTTTGTCTGATTGAAAATTCCATTTCGCTCACCACCATAGCTTTATTACACATAAAGTATAACACTTTAACTTATTAAGTAAAGCATTAATATAAGTAAAATATAGCTAAATAATACACAAAAAAATATATTTTACTTGAAAATTTTCATTTAAATTAAATCTGATGAGGAACCCATTTTTTGCCATTAAAAACCATTATTTGTTTTACCCCTGCTTCTGCTAATAATGAAGGAATTAAATTTGAATAACCATAATTAATATTTTTTATTTGATGGCTATCTGCAGTGATTGTAATGGGGATTTTTCTTCGAATGATTTCTTTTAAAATAGAAAAAGATGGATAAAGGCATCGATTTCCGTAACGTGCTATTCCGCCAGTATTAATTTCAATAATTGAATGAGATGCTTCTATAGCGTCTAAAGCATTTTGCCATGCATTTTTGTACCAGGATTCTGATTCATTAAAAAAAATATTTTTAACATTATTCTTTTTTATTATATCAAAATGGCCGATTATATCGGGAGAATAGTTATTTGCCAAATGCGCAATTCCCTTATAATATGTTTCAACTAATCTTTTGCTATTACCATCAAAGCACTGGTTTATACCTTTTAACATGGTACTCATTGTATAATCGATACTAGCATCTTTCAAATTATCAAGACAACCCATACAATGAATACTACCAATCCAATAGTCAACTTTTGACAAAAGGCTTTGAGCTAAAGGAGTAATAGAAAAATTATCTAAATAGAAATCTATTTCTAATCCTGTGAAAATATGCATTTTTTTAAAGTATTTCTTTTTTAATTCAGCAATTTCTAAAAAATAATCAGATAATCTCTCCGAATTCATCGTCCAATCGTTATCATATTTAAGTGGGGCATGACTGGTAAAACCAATTGAGTTTAATCCAGATTGATATGCTGCCGCTGCCATTTGACTTAAACTATTTTGTCCATCACAATAGGTTGAATGAATATGATAATTAGTTTGGATCATTTTTGTTCCCTCCTAAATGCGCATGAATATGATATTATCATATTATTTCTATAAAAACAATATAAAAAAATAACCATTTGAATATTCATAAAATAAACAAATGGTTAAATTATTATAGTATTTTATTCAAAAAACTTTGTGTTCTTTCTTCCCTAGGATTAAGTATGACTTCTTCTGGCGTTCCTGATTCACAAATGAATCCATCGTCCATAAAAATAACGCGGTCAGCAACTTCTCTTGCAAAACCAATTTCATGGGTAACAATAATCATTGTCATTCCATCATTCGCAAGGTTCTTCATCGTTTCCAGTACTTCTCCAACAAGCTCCGGATCTAAAGCAGAGGTTGGTTCATCGAATAACATTATTTTAGGATCCATAGCAAGTGCTCTTGCAATGGCAACACGTTGTTGCTGTCCGCCAGAAAGTCTCACGGGAAATTCATCCGCCTTTTCTTTTAGCCCTATCATATCAAGCAGCTCTAACCCGCGTTGATTTATTTCTGATATATCAGCTTTTTTAACAATTCTAGGAGCAATTGTGACGTTTTCTAACACTGTTAAATGTGGAAAAAGATTAAAGTTTTGAAATACCATTCCTAAATCACAACGTAAGGATTGAAGTCTATCATTATCAATATGCGTTATGGTTTTATCATTTTTACGCTTATCCATCAGCTCTTCTTCTACATATATTTCTCCGTCTGTAATTCTTTCCAACTGATTTAAGCAACGAAGCATTGTGCTTTTTCCGGATCCCGATGGTCCTATTATACAAATCACTTCTCCACGAGTTACTTGAAAATTAATTCCTTTTAAAACTTCGAGATCGCCAAATTTCTTTTTAATATTAACAACACGAACCATAATGTCCGATTTATTGGTTTCAGAGTTTTCAAGAGTCATATTCTTACCTCTTTTCATATATGCCAAATTTCATTTCTAATTTATCAAATAAAACCTGAAGGATTGTTGTGAGAAATAAATAAACAACTGCAGCATAAACATAATAAATCCAGTTTCCTGTAGCACTTGCCATTGTTTTAACGGTTCTTAATAAATCAAATAATGCAATTGTTGAAACCAATGATGTATCCTTAAGTAACATAATTAGTTCATTACCAATGGGAGCAACCAAACGTTTAAAAGTCTGAGGAATGATAATTTTCATCATTGCCTGATGATAATTCATCCCTAAAGCTTTAGCTGCTTCCATTTGACCATGATCAATAGACTCAATTGCGGAACGGATTATTTCTGCTAAATATGCAGTTGAATTCAAAGAAAATGTGATGAACGCACATATCATTGGATCAATTTGGAAAGTTTTTCCTGTTGCATTAAGATATATTATTGGAACCGCATAGAAAATCATAAATAACTGCAAAAGTAATGGCGTCCCACGAAAAAACCAAATATAGAACCATGAGAGACCATTTGCAATTTTATTTTTTGAGATTCTTCCAAGAGCAACAATGATTCCGAATATCGCTCCAAATATGATTGCAACGATTGCTATTTCTAAGGTAACAATAGTTCCGTTGACAATGGCCCATAATTGGGTAGAATTTAACAAACTAACAACTCCTTACTATATAAATTTTTTTGAAATTATTTTTATGCAAAAATGGTATTTAAAAAAATACTTACAGCATTAATACTGCCTATTATATTTCCAATTGCACAACCTAAATTTGCAAGAATAACAACCAGTAGTATTCTAGTAATTTTGTTTTTCCAGAGTCCTTTCACATTGCTTAGGTCATTTGACAGTCTTTCAAAATCCGTTACTTTCGGTTTTCTTATATGTGCTTCCATTAATCCAGCAAACCAGCCTGTTGCTAAAACCGGGCTCAACGCGGAAATTGGTGCCATAACAATGGATGTAAGAATTGTTAATGGATGGGCAAGTGATATTATTGTTCCTATTCCTGCTCCTGCCATTGTTAAAATCAACCAATTTCGGGCTTGTGCAAGTCCTGAACCTACATTAAAACTGAAAGTCAGAATTACTAATCCAATAAGAAAAACGGGTAAAGTCCATCCAATGATTTTCCCCATCTTTCCCTTAGAAGGTGTTTTTTCCAATACAGAAATGTCATGATTAATATTCCAATTTTTAACGATACCAGGAATATGTGCAGCCCCTAATATTGCTATTATTTTTTTGCCGGGAGCATTTTTTATCTTCTCGCAAAGATATATGTCCCGTTCATCTACAAGATATGTTTTTACCCCTGCAAAATTATCACTTAAATCAGATAATGCGGCATTGAGCATATCTTCGCTCTTAAGTTCTTCGAGTTCTTCCTCTGTTATTGCATCGTGATCGAAAAAACTAACAATAATTGAAGAAACAAGTTTACATTTTTCCCAAAAACTGCATCCACGCCATATTCGATTAAATGTGATTTGGATATTCCGATCAGCTAAAATTATCTCAGCGCCAATTTCATGAGCCGATTGAATACCTTGAAGCATTTCTTGCCCCGATTGAATATTAAATTGCTTAGCCAGTTTTTGTTGGTAATTAGACAATAAAATATTAACAAACATAAAACCAGCTTTTCCCTCTTTAATGACTTTAATAAAATCGGTATTAGACCAAGATTTCTTTTCAGTCATGGCCTGGTATCGTTCCGAATCCAATTCTATACAAACAGAATCGGGACGTTCCTCTTCAAGAATTCTTTTTACCTCTTCCGCACTCTTCGGCGAAACATGTGCAGTTCCTATAAAAACAAATTGTCTGTCATTATCATTAATTCGTGTAATATTATTTGAATCCAAAGTTTTTTCCACAGACATCATTAATATTTATTGCATTCCTTTAACAGAATTCCTTATTTTTAAATCATATGGGACATAAAGTGTTTTTGTTTCAGATTCTTCTTTTTCACACATTTTAATTAACATTCGTGTTGCAACTGCCCCAATATCATACATTGGTTGAGAAATCGTCGTTATTTCTGGTTTTGTCCACTCAGCGACCCAATAATTGTTAAATCCACAAACAGAAATATCTTCTGGTACTTTTTTACCTGCATCTTCGACGGCCCGAATAGCACCTAAAGCCATTTGGTCATTATAACAAAACACATTTGTAAAAGTTGATCCATTTTGCAATGCGTCCTGCATCAAATGAAAACCTCCCAATACACTGCTATTCCCATAGAAAACTAAGTTTTCATCAAAACTGATTCCTTTTTCTTGATAAGCGCGTTTTATGCCTTCCAGTCTTTTGATATTAATATACCCATCTTTATAATCATCACAAAAAACGGCATTATGAATATGGCCAGCTTCGATCGTTTTTATCGTTAAATCATAAGAGGCTAATTCATTATCAATTAAAACCCCTGATAATTTTCCAGTTTCATCCGGAACACAACCGAGAACAATTTCGCTGGACGCATCAATTAATTCACAACGCATATCATTAGTTAAATGCTTCCCAACATAAATAATACCATCACATTGTTTTTCAACCAAAACATCCAAAGAATTTTTTTCTTTTTCAGGATCAAAATCCGTGTTACTTAAAATGATATTATATTTATAAATACCGCACACATCTTCAGCACCTCTTACCATTTCTGTATAAAATGGATTTGTAATATCCGGTATCATAATGCCCAATGTATTTGTTTTTTGTATTTTTAAACTTCTTGCAATAGCATTTGGTTTATATCCTGTTTTTTTAATTGCTTCCAATACGCGTTCCCGGGTCTCTTCATTAACTAAAGGGATGTTATTCACCACTCTTGAAACTGTCGCTACTGAAACATTCGCCTCTCTTGCTACATCAACGATTTTAACTTTCATATATATAATCCTTTCGTTGTAAATTAAGCATTAATTTCTATTGAATCCATCGCCTTTTTTATTAAAGCAGGCGCTTTTTTACATTGTTCTTCTGAAACGGCACAAGGTGCAAATCGCAAACCATTTTTTAATTCAACAATAAAAAAATTCATTTTCATCAATTCCTCACTGACCATTTTTGGTTTTTGGCAGGGAATAGTAATAAAAAAACCATCAACATAATGACAAATTTGTAAATTAATTTCTTTTGCTGCATTAACAAAAGCAGCTGCTCTTTGTTGTAAAATTATTTTATATTTTCTTTGTTCATTTTCAAAAGTCTTTTTTAACTTTTTATCGTCTGTGATTTTAGCCAAAGTACTCATTGCCCCATGAGTACCATTCGACCATGTTCCCCGATTTGAATATGAACAGGTAGAAACAAATTCATCAGCAATCTCTTCATTTGGTGCTACACATATAATTGCTCCATTTCTTAAACCATACATCGTATAAGCCTTTGAAGCAGAATAAGCATACAAAACCAAAACATTTTCTGGCATATCAGATAATAATTCCATGAAACGTCTGGACTCATCATTTTTACCAGTAAAATCTATGTATGCAATATCACATTCAAGAATAATTCGCCATTCGGGGTGTGCCTTCGCGGTCTTTGTATAGAATAGTACAATTTCTCTCCACTCGTCATCAGAAAGACAATACCCCGTTGGATTATGGGCTGGGGAATTAATAATGGACAGGACTCTCTTTTGGACATTTAACAGTTCAAGCATTTTGGATTTATAGGAATTCATATTAAAATTGCCATTTTCATTAAACAGTTTGAAAGTCGTAACAGAACGATGATTTTCATCTGCAATTGTTTCGTATGGTTCCCAATGCCAGTCTGAAATAAGAACTTTATCCCCTATTTCCGTATAATTTGCGATAGCATGACGAATGGCACCCGTACCTCCTGGTGTTGCAATCGATCGGATATATCCTTTTGGACGATGGCTTTTAAAACAAGCATCAATTACATTGTTTAGAAAAGTTGGGGTTCCTGGAATTCCCGCATAAGAAGCAATTTCAGAATCTTTAAGATTACGAAAAACTGAATAAACAGAATCAAATGTAACCAAATTTCCATTATCATCCATTAACGCTCCTAATGTTGAGTTGATAACATTGTCTTTTCCCACTGTTGCAATTCGATTTTTAGCTGCTTCTGCAATTCGGAAAATGGGATCATTGCCCGCTTGCCGGACTGATGTCTCAATGACCATTCTATTCATATCATTCCTCCTGAGTCCTATATAAGTTTAAAAAATCATTTCTTCCTTTTGTATAAATATTATTTCCTTTTGAATCAATAGCAACAATAACCTGAAAATCATCAACTTTTAGATGCCGAATGGCTTCTGTTCCCAGATCATCATATGCAATGATCTCAGATTGTATAATTCGTTCGGAGCATAAGCTTCCAGTTCCACCAATACATGCAAAATACACTGCATGGTGTTTAATAATTGAATTAATTACCTCCTGATTTCGGTTACCTTTACCGATCATTCCTTTTAATCCTTTATCCAATAATTCAGGGGTATATGTATCCATTCGATGACTTGTTGTCGGGCCTGCAGGGCCAATGACTTCCCCAGGTGCAGCCGGACACGGTCCCATGTAAAAAATAATTTGATTATGTATATCAAATGGAAGTTTTTTATTATTATGTAAATCCTCAATCATTCGTTGATGTGCAGCATCTCTAGCCGTGTAAATATCACCACTTATTACAATTTGGTCGCCACACTTTAAATGACTGATTTTTTCACTGTTAATTGGGGTTAATAATTCAATCACTAAAAATCACCTTTCTATGACGATTAACATAACAACATATATTGACAGCAACAGGTAATCCAGCTATATGTGTTGGATAATCTAAGATATTAACTCCTAAAACAGTATTACTTCCGCCCATTCCCATTGGACCAATACCCATATTATTTGCCTCTTGAAGCAATTCTTGTTCTAATTTCATAAAATGTTTTTTTTCATTATGCCAATATAATGGTTTCAGTAATGCTTCCTTTGCCATAAGAGCAGATTTTTCAAATGTTCCACCAATTCCAATACCTATTACAATGGGAGCACAAGCATTCGGAGCCCCTTTTTCAATAGTGTCTAAAATAAATCTTTTAACACCTTCAATGCCGTCCGAGGGTTTTAGCATCTTTAATGCACTTGTATTTTCACTTCCAAATCCCTTGGCCATTAAATCAATTTTTAAATAATCACCTTTTACAACACGATAGTGTATAACAGCAGGTGTATTATCCTCAGTATTATTCCTTATAATGGGATCATCAACAACGGATTTTCTCAGATAACCCTCTAAATACCCTTTATGTACTCCGTTTTGAATAGCCTCCTCTATTCCACCGCCTTGAATTTGAACATCTTGTCCCATAGTTACAAAGGCAACGACCATGCCAGTATCTTGGCAAATAGGTCTGTTTTTTTTGTTGGCAATTCTCATATTCTCCTGAATCGCTTTAAAAACATTTTTTGCTGTTTCGGACTTTTCCAATTGGTTTGCATAATTAATCATATAATTCATATCATCTGAAAGGGACGCATTCATCTCAATAAGATTTTGAGCCACTTTATTTGTGATCTCTTTTGTTTGAATAATCATTTGTATTTAAACCTTTCTGAACCTGATTTTTGAATTTTCATATTTCCGATCAACAACTCTCTTCCAGATAAAAATATTCCTCCAAACGCAATAATAAAGTAAAAAGTAATAAATCTCCAGATGATGAGTCCTACTGAAGTATTAACTGATCCATAAATTGGTCCAAAAATCAAAGCAAAACCTGCCTCAGCACCGCCTGCGCCTCCAGGAGTTGGAACAAATGACATTGAAATATACAATATAGCTTGCATGGTAATAATATAAAATGCTGAATAATCAGTCATTCCTAATGCACGATAAATCCAATAATTTATACTATAAAAAATTATAATTTGAATTATTGAAATAATCATTAATTGTTTAGTCTCATCTTTATGCTCTTTGATCGCTTGAATTGCAATGGAATATTCATTGATGAATTTATCAACTTTATTTAAAGCAGCCTCTTTCTTTTTGACAATATGTACGAAATATAAAAATTGAACTATTATATTAATAATTGTTTTAGCCATTTTTTGATTAAAAGCTAAAATGATAACAAAAATAACACCTAATAAATTCACTAAAAAACCTGTTAAAACAAGCCATTTCGTCGCTATAGAAGATGAAAAAACAACTGAGTGTTCAAGAATAATTGCAATTAATGCCAAAAAAGTAACTGAAATTTGATAGAATGCATATTTTTGAACTAAAACAGCTGTACCAGTTCCAATTGAGTAATCTTTTTTATTCATCTCAAAAAGCTGAAGTGGTTGTCCACCTGAAGCTCCCGGAGTAACCAAGTTGTAATATTGACCAATAATTGTAATGAGCATTGCAAATGAGAACTTTTCGTCAGGATGATCTCGTCGCATCAATTTAAGGAGTATATACGCTTCAAATAGCCAATAGATTAATACACATAATAAGCATAAACCAATATACCATAAGTTTGTTTTATGCATTGTATCCAGGAAATCTTTAAAATTGATTTGTGTTGCTATAATTGAAAATGTAATAATTATTAATACAAATAAAAAAATAAAATTTCCATATCTTTTTAAAAAAGGTTTAATTTTCTTCATTCTTGCTCCATTAGGGATCATAATGAAATTAATGAAAACATTATATCATAACTAAAAAGGTCTTCAGCACTCTTTTTTCAAAAAATTACATTTTTTTCATATTAGTCAAATTAAATTCAAAAAGTTATTTTGGCGTAGTGCTTCATAAAGAACTATATTGACAGAATTTGCCAAATTCAATGATCTGGCATGTGGATTATTCTTCATTGGAATTCTAAAACGTGTGTTAAAAAATCTTTTATGTAACTCATCCGGAAGACCGGCTGTTTCCCGACCAAACATAATATAATCCCCATCATTAAAATGAATTTTTTCATAAGTTTTTTGAGCATGCGTTGTCAGCAGGAAAAGCGTTGGATGATCATTTTGATTATAGAAATCGTTAAAATCATCATATACAGATAGTGTAAGCAAATTCCAATAATCTAATCCCGCTCGTTTTACTGCTTTATCACTAATCGAGAATCCAAGAGGCTTGATTAGATGTAGATGCGTTTCAGTTAATGCACATGTTCTTGCTATATTTCCGGTATTTTGTGGAATTTCTGGTTCAAATAAAACAATATTAAACATTTTTTCCTCACATATTTTTCTATATAATTTATTTTCATCAATTTAAATCCGTAAAAAAAGATGAATTTGTATTTGAATCAAATTCATCTTTTATAATTATTTTAAGGTTGTTTTTGGTAATACAATTGTAAAAGTACTCCCCACATTTAATTCTGATTCGATTTTAATCTTTCCATTATGTTGCTTTACAACCATATCGGCAATATTAAGTCCCAAACCAAATCCACCAGTTTTATGATTACGGGCGTCATCGACTCTATAGAAACGACTAAAAATCTTTTTTTGATCCTCATTGGATAATCCAACGCCATTATCTTTAACTGAAATGCAGACACTTCGTAACGATTCCATTAATTTCAAACTGACTACCCCATTCTTTGCAGTATATTTAATAGCGTTATCCACAAGAATTCGGATGGCCTGTTTGATTTTTTCCTCATCACCTTTATAATCAACATTTTCTTGAATTTCTGCTTTTAAAGTAATGTCTTTTTCTAATGCAATATCAAACATTAAATCAATGATTTCCGCACATAAAGCGCTAAGATCAAAAACTTTTCTCTCTAAAACAATTTTTTTATTATCTGCCTGTGCAATATTTAGTAACTCAGAAACTAATTTTGACATTGTTTCACTTTCAACACTAATATTATTGAGCCATCTAAGATTATCAGACAAAACTTCATCTTCCTTAAGTTTAAGTACTTCAACATTTGTTTGAATAACGGTTAAAGGAGTCCTCAATTCATGAGAAGCATCTGCAATAAACTTTTTTTGGTTTTCAAAGGTCTCTTTAATGGGTTGAAGGGATTTCCCTGCTAAGAAATAACTAATTGGTATAAGTAGTAAAATACCACCACAGCCAATGAATAATAAAAAAAAGACAATATACCGAATAACAGATTGCTCAGTAGTAATTTCCTGAAAAACTTGCAATGTTTTTTCTTGATTATTTTCATTCATTTTTATCGAATAAATACGATAAGATACATCATCAAGATTAAATATTTTATAATCATCATTAAAATCAGATTTCAAATCATATTCATAACCTTGCATGATAAGACTGTTATTTTTTATTTTCATCTGTTCTACGTTATGATTTGAATCCCAAATGATATATTCATAACCAATATCATTATGAACAATCGTATTTTTAGGAACACTCTCTTTTTTTAGAGCACCATCGTCACCATTTTTAACTGATTGTGCCACTTGGGATAGGTACATCTCTCCGGAAAGATTAAGACTCCATTGAACCAAAAAAACAAGTAAAAGAATAAAAATCAGTAGGAAAGCTATTAAAATAAGTGTATTAAAGAGTGTTATCTGACGTTTAATCTCTTTAAACATTATTTCTTACCCAGTGTATATCCAACACCTCGAATTGTATCAATTTTAACATCGGTATCAGCTAATTTTTTTCTGAGGTTATGAACATAAATTTCAATATTATTTTCATTAACTTCCTTATCAAATCCCCAAACGCGATCTAAAATTTGTTCACGCGTGAAAACTTGGTTAGGTCTTTTTAATAGCATTTCCAAAATTTTTGCTTCTTTTACAGATAATTTATATTCATCACTGTCTGTTTGAAGCGTATTTTTTTTAGTATTGAAACTCACATTTTCAAAATCAATGCTTTCCCCTTTAATTTCATTGTCTGGACGACGACTAAGAGCTCGAATACGCGCAAATAGTTCTTTCGCAGAAAAAGGTTTGATTAAATAATCATCCGCACCAAGATCCAATCCCTTTACCTTGTCATCAACTGTTCCTTTTGCTGTCAGCATTAATATCGGCGTGGAGATATCCCTGTCTCGAACTTCTTTTAATATTTCAAGCCCACTTTTCAAGGGAAGCATAATATCAAGTACGATAACATCATAAATTGGATTTAATGCAAATAGTAGTCCTTCTTCACCATCATTAGCCACGTCACAATCAATATTTTGAATTTTGCATAATTCTTGTAATGCATCTGTTATTTTAGTTTCGTCTTCGATAAACAAAATACGCATAATATCATCCTCGTCTCTTTCATTCAATATGAATTTAGTATATCCATTTTTTCTTAATTTTGCTTGAATGCTTTGCTTTCTGATATAATAATAGAATATAAGAGTTCTATCAGGAGAAATAAATGAAAAGAATATTTGTTGTTGAAGATGACAAAAGCATTTGTAGGATAATTCAATTACAATTGCAACATGCAAATTTTAAAGTATTAATGTCTTATACTGGTAATGATGCCATTGTAACATTTAATCAATATGAAGGTAAAATTGACTTAGTTTTGTTAGATGTCATGTTGCCAGGTTGTGATGGCTTTTCTGTTTTATCTGCTATTCGACAAATTAATAAGCAAGTTCCAGTTATTTTTTTGACAGCCCGTGACGATAAAAAGGACGTCATCCGTGGATTAAATAATGGAGCAAATGATTATATTAAGAAACCATTTGATTTTGATGAATTGATTGCAAGAATTAATGCTAATCTTCGCAACAATATGACGCCCCAGAAATTGCACCAAGAAAAAATGGGTTATAAAGACCTTATAATAAACACAACAACTTTTGAAGTATTTCGTGAAAATCAGAAAATTCATTTATCCCGCACAGAATATGACCTCCTTTACTATTTACTAATTAATCATCATTTAGTTCAAACAAGGGGGCAAATCATTGATCATGTTTGGGGATATGATTACGATGGATCTGAAAATGTTGTTGATGTCTATATTAAATACTTACGCGATAAAATTGATAAACCCTTTGAACAAAAATATATTCATACTATTAGAGGAAGAGGTTATGTTCTTCAATAAAAAACAAAAAAAGCCGAAACACCCAATGAAATTATATACACGAATTGTTGTCTTTTTCACAACAGCTTTTTTCATTGTATTGTTTGTTTCTTTCGTGATGGTTTTCCTTTTTTCCCAACAGATTATTCAAAATGAAAATAAACAAAATCTGATAAAATTCAACAATTATGTCATTAATGTTATTGAAGAAAACCAAAATGATATTCTTTCCCTTCCAGAACAGCAGCGTCTCCAGTTTATCGCTGATAAAATATATCCAAATGTAAAAAATAACGATCTTATTTCATATAAAATCTCTGATAATAATAATCAAAGTTACCTCTCTGTGGATAGCATTAATTATATATTAGCACCTGAAAATTTTTCATCAAAACGCAACCTATTTAAAATAAATATTACCAATTCTTCTCGAAATACAAATGGTTCAAACGAGGTCGTTGATACTATAAAATATGGCGAAAATTCTTTTAATTATATTGGATCATCCTACACTCTAAATAATCAATACACCATTTATATTCAATCCGTTAAGAATTTAAAAGATAGTTATACTTTTATGCATATCCTTTATTTCATTCAAATTGTAATTTGTTTATTTGCCTTTGGAATTGTGATTATAATTGGAATTTATGGTACTAAACAAACTTTAAAGCCACTAATAAACATTGCAGATACAGCAAAAGAAATTACAGATAAAAACTTAAATATTCGAATTCAAGAAACCGGAAATAATGACGAAATTGATGATTTAATTCAGTCACTCAATCAGATGATTAGCCAATTGGAAAAAGCTTTTGATATTCAAAAACAGTTTGTTTCAGATGCATCTCATGAATTACGAATTCCCTTAACAATTATGCAAGGCTATCTCGATATCCTTGTCCATTGGGGTTCCAATGATTCAAATATGCGACAAGAAGCAATTGATTCAATCTCAAATGAAGTTGATAATATGAAAACAATGGTGAATTCATTGTTGATGTTAACGCGTCTGGAAAATAGATATTATTCTGAAACACTTGAACCTATTAATTTATCAATAATTATCAATAAATGTTTTGAAGAGTGTCGAATTATTGATACACATCATTGTTATAAAAAAAGGATTGAGCCAAATTGTATTATTCTCGGTAATCGGGGATTAGTACTTCAGGCACTTCGTGGTGTTTTGGACAATAGCATTAAATACACACCAACAAACAAAGAGATTGCCTTGATTTGTTTTAAAGAACAATCAATGATTCAATTAAAAATTTCTGATAAAGGGATAGGTATTTCCAGGGATGAATTGGAAAAGGTAACTCATCGTTTCTATCGTGTATCTGATGATCGCTCAAAAGAAACGGGTGGTAATGGATTGGGGCTCTCAATTGTTGAAAGCATCGTATCCCTTCACCAGGGTACTTTGAAAATTGAAAGCCAACTAAATAAAGGAACAACTGTCTGTCTTATTTTTCCTGTGTATCACTCATTATCTCTTCCATCCAAATAACACGTGAGTCTAAAAATGCAGCAATCGATCCTCTATTTTTTCCCATTGTTTCAGCTAAGTCATAAAAAATTTGAAAAGTAATCTTTTGATATCTTTTTTTTATAGATTCTTTTGACAATGCAGGCAAAAAACGATTGACCAATACTTCATCTCTCAAAATATGATGTATTTGTTTTGAGGTGGGAGAAATATTTTCTAAAAAATCAGGCAAATGGCGAAATCCAAGGTTTAAATAATCAAATTTCAGAAATTCATTTCCTAAATGGGCTGAAAGATTTCCACATTTTTCTTCTATCAAAAAATCATTTATTAACATAAACCAATCATTCATACTTGGGCTTTGATTAAAAAAGTTTTTTTCAGTTGCAAAATGAGAAAGTTTTTCAAAAAAATGGAAGGGACTCATTGCGTTATTTATTTCTAATATCCACTTTAATGTATATAAAAAACGATTTGTATTGATTAATCCATCTACCAATATTTCGATTTTTTTAAGTTGTAGTAATTCCTTGCTTGTAACAAATCGATTTGAAATCACTTCATAAGGAGGAAAACTTTTATAACAATAATCATATTTTGGGGCTTGTTTTCGAATCTGGGTTCCCTTTAAAAGCTTTAAAAAACCTAATTGCAACATATTTGCATGTAAAAAGTATACATCATTAAAAGAATGTGCAAAAGAAAAATAATCTTCAAAAGGAAGACCAGCAATTAAATCGACGTGTACATGCGCTTTATGATATGAAATCATTTTTTTTATGTTCGTACACACTTGATTCGTATCAGTTTTCCTTGATATCGCTTCTAGTGTTGTATCATTAGTACTCTGAATACCTACTTCAAACTGAAAGCGCCCCTTTGGAGATTCTCTTATAATTTGAAGAATTTCTTCATCCAATAAATCCCCTGAAATTTCAAAATGAAAATTAGTGACTGTATCAAAATTTGATAATAATTTCAAAATATCTTTACAACGCTTCTTATCAACATTAAACGTTCGGTCTACAAATTTAATTTGTTTGACATTTAAGGATGCAAACAAAGATAACTCGTTTTGTACTCTACCAAGAGGAAGAAATCGGACTTTTTGAATAGTAGAGGATAAACAATATGAACAAGAAAATGGACATCCACGAATACTTTCATAGTAAATAATTTTATTTTTAAGACTTTTTATTTCATGATCTGAATAGGGGAAAGGAATTTTAGACAACGGATCGACAACCTGAAAGATAGTATTCTTGTGCTCTCTTGATACTATTCCAGTCGGCAATAATTTTTGAGTCCCATTCAAAAAATTTTGAAATGGCACTATATTTAATTCTGCCTCTCCCGTGAAAACATAGTCAAGCCAAGGAATATCGTTAAATACTTTAGAAGAATCATAGCTAACTTCTGGTCCACCAGCAAATAATACACAATTCGGCTTAATTTTTTTTAACATTTCGGCTAATCGCCGAACTAAACTGATATTCCAAATATAACAAGAAAAACCGTATGCATCACCGTTTAATTTTACTAATTTTTGTACGATTGTATCTAAATGGTCATTAATCGTTACTTCACATATAAGAGGCTTCTCTTCTTCATTTAAGAAGCATTGCCTCAGGCTTCGGACTGCCAGGTTCGTATGAATAAATTTGGCATTAATGGCAACTAATATTATCTTCATTTTCGTTCCTATCTAAAAAGGATGGCAAGTATGCCATCCTTTATACATTAAATCTAAAAAACGTTACATCGCCATCTTGCATAACGTATTCTTTTCCCTCAATACGAGTGATTCCCTGTTCTTTTGCTTTTACCTCAGAACCCGCTGCAACCAGTTGATCATAACTGGTTATTTCAGCACGAATGAATCCACGTTCCATATCAGTATGTATTTTTCCTGCAGCTTGTGGTGCTTTTGTTCCTTTTTTTACCGTCCATGCCCGACATTCATCTGGCCCTGCAGTCAAAAATGAAATCAGTCCAAGAAGACGATATGAAACATGTATAACACGGTCTAATCCAGAAACATTCATTCCTAAATCCTCAAGGAATGCATCTCTTTCAGCATCATCCAAAGAAGCAAGTTCTTCCTCAATTTTAGCTGATATTTTTACAACTTCTGCCGGAGATACCTTTTCACGTAATACTTTCACATATTGATTATCCATTGATAAATCATCTTCTGATACATTAGCAATATAAAATAATGGTTTTGTACAAATCATTTGAAGTTCCGAAACATAGGCCCACTCTTTTTTTGAAAAATTGTTTTTATCTGGAAGTTGATCATTTTCTAAAGTATTTTTTACTCTTTCCAGTATATTTAGATGTTCTTTTTCGATTTTGCTTCCTTTTGCTGCTTTTTTTGTTTTATCAATCCTTTTTTCAATCATTTCCAGATCTGCAAAGATGAGTTCCATATTAATTGTTTCAAGATCATCTAAGGGATCTATTCTCCCATTTACGTGAACAACATTGCCATCTTCAAAACATCGAACGACATGAGCAACAGCATCAACTTCACGAATGTGAGATAAGAATTTATTTCCTAATCCCTCACCTTTACTCGCACCTTTAACAAGACCTGCAATATCAACAAATTCAATTGTTGTCGGAACAATTTTCTTTGTTTGATACATTTTTCCTAATACTTCCAAGCGATTATCCGGAACAGCTACCATGCCAATATTTGGATCAATAGTGCAAAAAGGATAGTTAGCTGATTCAGCTCCCGCTTTTGTTATTGCATTAAAAATTGTGCTTTTCCCAACATTCGGCAGTCCTATAATTCCAATTTTCATAATTATCCCCTCTATATATTAATCTTCTTTTTCGGGACGAAGATCTTCCTTCCACAAACGTTCTAAATCATAAAACTCACGATCTTTTTCATAAAATACATGAATAATGACATCGTAGTAATCCAAAAGAATCCAGTGAGATTCACGTTCTCCTTCTACACTCTTAGGTTCCATTCCTATTTTTTTTGCTTCATATTCTATATTTTGTGCTATAGCAGATACCTGACGTTCTGAAGTTCCACTAGTAATAATAAAATAATCAGCAAAAGTAGTTTGATTACGTATGTCTAATGTTTTTGTGTTTTTCCCTTGTTTGTCTTCAATCCACTTTAAAGCTAATTGAACAAATTTCTCTGATTCTATGTTACAGTTAATTTGAAACACCTCCAATTATTGATTGATCTTTTTTAAAATTAATGCATTTCTGGCATCGATTGTTCTCGGATGAATAAGACCAGAAATGGAAGCAATATAGCGAATCGTGTTAGAAAATGCAAGAATACAAGCATTATCTATATCATCTTTTTCACAAGCTTTTCGTAATTTTTCTACACCCGGATAATCTCTTCCCGGTTCTATAAAATCAGCTAAATAGATGATTTTATCTAGTAAAGTCATGTTTTTACGTCCAGTTGTATGATATGCAATTGCATTTAAAATTTCTTCATCTTGAATGCCATACTTATTTTGAGCAACAATGGCACCGACTGGTCCATGGAGCAACTGGGGTTCTTTTAAAGTTATTTGATCCAATGGTAAATGACTACTTGATGCAATTGTTAATAAATCTTTTCCCGCATAATTTTTTGCACAATCATGAAGCAAACCTGCTATTTGAGCTTTTGCCTCATTTGCACCAAATTGATTTGCCATTTCAACAGCACAATCTACAACACCAAGCGTATGTTTATATCTTTTGGGTTTTAATTGTCCTTGAAGTTGTTGCTGTAATTCTTTATATGGTTTCAATTTTCTTCCCCTTTGTTTGATAGAGATGCTGAGTTTTAATATATTCTTCAACAGATTCTGGAAGTAAATATTTTATTGATTTATTAGTTTTAATTCTTTTTCTAATATCCGTAGAGGCTATATCCATCTCTGTAGAAACTAATTTTAGTATTCGAGCATGATAAGCTTTTTTTAAATAGCGCACTCGGTTTTTGAATTTCTTTTTAGGACAACCTGGTCGAAAAGCGGTAATAAAAACAACATTTTTTAATAATAACTCCGCTTGCTTCCAACGCGTTACTTCAAACATAATATCAGCACCAGTTATAAAATAAAGTGCGGATTCCGGAAACCTTTTTTGTATTTCTTGTATCGTGTCAATGGTATAAGATTTTCCATAACGATCAATTTCAATTGGCAAAGCAAAAAAATTGGGATTAGATGAAATTGCCATTTCTACCATTTTATAACGTTGACTTCTATCAACTTCGTCATTTGCAGTCTTAAAAGGATTATCCCCTGTCGGGACAAAGATAACTTGATCCAATCCAAATTCTACTCTAGCTGATTCAGCTAGATGAAGGTGTCCAATATGAATTGGATTGAAACTTCCTCCCATAATACCTATTTTTTTCATATTGTATATCAAACCTCTTAAGATTTAGTAGCTTTCTTTTTAGATGGAATTTGAATTCTAATATGCTGAGGATTTCTCTTAAATAATACAAAAGTATTTCCCATGACGCAAACCAATTCCGCTTTAATTGATGAAGCTAACATTTCAGCTGCTTCTGAACTTGAAATTGAAGCATTCTGTTGAACTTTCCCTTTGATTAATTCTCGTGCAACAATTGCTTCTCTTGCGTGTTCAATAAGTGTTTCATTCACGCCATCTTTTCCAACCATAATGATAGCAGGAATTTTATTTGATAAACTTCTCAAATGACTTCTCTGTTTACTTGTTAACATAATTAAACCTTTCCGGATATATTATAGCATAAATTTTATTTGAAATATTCAAATTCGATTTCCTCCATTTTAACGATATCCTCTTCCTGAATCCCCATTTTTTCTAATGATTTAATAATTCCAGACTCTTTCAAACGTCTTTGAAAATATCCAATGGAA
>JAQWCN010000073.1 GCA_028705955.1 Eubacteriaceae bacterium | reverse complement strand
CTTCAAACGTAATCTCAATGGCTGCAAATACTACGGCAAATCCTTCACTATCGTCCAGTACTTTTGCTTGACGAGCAATTTGAGCCGCTAACTGGGCATGAGGTAAACCTGATCCCGAAAAAACTGGTAATTTTTGCCCTCTAACCAAGGTATTAAGTCCATCTATAGCAGAAACACCTGTTTGGATAAATTCGGCAGGGTAATCTCTAGCTACAGGATTCAATGGAGCCCCATTAATATCCAATTTTTTATCTGCAATAAGAGAAGCTCCTCCATCTTTTGGACGTCCCATACCATCAAATACACGCCCCAACATATCTTTACTTACACCTAGTTCAATACCATGACCTTGAAATTTAACTTTAGAATCTGAAATTCTTAAACCCTGTGAACTTTCAAACAACTGTACCAAGGCGGCATCTCCATCAATTTCAAGAACTTTTCCAATACGTTTTTCACCATCATTTTGTATGATTTCAACAAGTTCATCATACTTTACCCCTTCAACATGATCGACAAGCATCAGTGGACCAACGACTTCCTTGATTGTTTTATATTCTCTATTCATTTTCGTCAAGTCCTTCCATTAAAATCTCATATTCATCATGTAATGCTTGTTTGATCTGCGCAAATTTTTCTTCCTTTTCATTTTCCGGAACATATTTCATTCTTGCAATTTGATTTCTTGCTTCCATAGAAACAATATCATTAAAATTGATATTCATCTCCAATGCACTTTCACCCTTTTCATACCACGTCAAAATCATTTTTAACATGCTATATTGTTTCTCCAAGGATGAATAGGTATCAACATCATCAAAAGCTGATTGATGAAGATAATCTTCACGAATGGACTGTGCGCATTCCAGAGTGAGACGGTCTTTAAAACTTAGCGCATCTACGCCAACCAGCCGAACAATTTCTTCCAATTCAGACTCTTCATGCAATATTTTCATTGTTTTTAAAACTTGATCTGACCAATCTGAAGCCACGGATCCATCAAAAAATAGATTCATTTGATTACTGTATAATGAATAACTTTGGAGCCAATCAATCGCCGGGAAATGACGTTTGTACGCCAGATCCGCACTCAAACTCCAAAAAACCTTAACAATTCTTAATGTCGCTTGTGAAACTGGTTCTGAAATATCTCCTCCTGGTGGAGATACCGCACCGATTGCCGAAATGGCACCAAACCTTTTATCACTACCAAGACATTTTACATAGCCAGCGCGCTCATAAAATTCGGCCAATCTGGAAGACAAATATGCTGGATAGCCCTCTTCCCCAGGCATTTCCTCCAACCTTCCTGACATTTCTCGAAGTGCTTCTGCCCAACGTGATGTTGAATCGGCCATAATAGCCACTTTATACCCCATATCACGAAAGTATTCTGCAATGGAGATTCCTGTATAAATTGAAGCTTCTCTTGCTGCAACTGGCATATCTGAAGTATTGGCAATCAAAACGGTTCTTTTCATTAAAGATAACCCTGTCCGGGGATCATGAAGTTCTGGGAATTCCATCAAAACATCTGTCATTTCATTTCCTCGTTCACCACAACCAATATATATGATAATATCTGCATCAGCCCATTTTGCTAATTGGTGTTGAACTACAGTTTTCCCTGAACCAAAAGGACCGGGAATAGCAGCGATCCCTCCTTTTGCAATGGGAAATAACGTATCAATAACTCTTTGACCCGTTACCATTGGTTCATCTGGTGCCATTTTTTCTTTATAAGGACGTCCCCTCCGAACCGGCCAAGTCCTTAACATCTTTATTTCATGTATTTTTTCATCTTCTGTTCTTATTTTTGCTATGGTATCAATAATTGTCGATTTCCCTTCAAAAATCCATTCTACAACCCCTGAAAGGCCGGGCGGCATCATTATCTTTTGAAGAACAGCCGGTGTTTCTTGAACAGTACCCAAAATATCTCCTGGTTCCAGAACATCTCCTTCTTTAACCAGCGGTTGAAAGGGCCATTTTTTTTGTCTGTCTAACTTAGGAACATCAATCCCACGAGTAATACGATTCCCAGCTTGTTCATATATCGTTGTTAAAGGGCGTTGAATACCATCAAATATACCTTCAATGAGTCCTGGAGCCAATTCAACAGACAATGCTTCTCCAGTCATATATACTGGTTCACCTGGTCCTAAACCTGCTGTTTCCTCATAAACTTGAATAGACGCTTTATCCCCTCTAAGTTCTATTACCTCTCCAATTAATCGGCGGTCACTTACCCGGACCACATCGTACATTTGTACATTTGCCATCCCTTCAGCGACAATCAATGGTCCGGCTACTTTTACTATCGTTCCTGTTTTTTCTTTCATTATTTCTCTTTTGGCTAAAACCACCTTTTTCACTCCTTCCTACAATATATCTGCTCCAACTGCTTTTTCTATATTGTCTTTTACCCCTTGCATTCCAAAACCTTCCGATCCGAATCGACTTGGTATTGGAATAATTGCGGGAAAGGGAACAGTTTTGTAAATATCAATTGTATCTTTAGCCAATGCTGCAACATTTTCAGTAATAAAAATAATAGCATAATCTTCTCCTGCCAATTTATGAATGGCATGATTGATTTCATCCATTTGTTTAACGTAGATCGTATGAAATCCCAATGCTTTAAATATCATGATGGAATCAGGATCACCTAAAACAGCGATTTTTGCATTTTTACTCATTGGCTCCCCCTATACTATACCAAGTTCTGATATTGATAATTCTATTCCAGCCCTTTTTCCCGTAAACATAACACGTAAGACTTGTGCTTCATGTTCCTTTTGTAAAAGATAATTAATAATCGGGCCCAATCCAAAAATATCATTTTTTTCTTCAAAGACAATCGATAATAAAGCATTATTAAATGATTGCTCCAGAGAGATCATTTTCATATCATTATAAAATTCATCTAATACTTTTCTTATTGTTAAACTATACCTTCCTGTTGATAACTTTCTTATTAATTTATCCTTTTCTGCTCCAACAACTGATTCCATGATTTTTAAACTAATTTCTCCACCTTTTAGCAACATGGGTTTGACACGGATAGCTTCCCAATGAAGTGCATTACCCCTTAAAACAGTAATAATATTTGTAAAATCTATTTTTGATTTAAAATACTCAATTAATAAATGATTATGATTTTTCTTTTGCGCTAAAATATTAAAGATTTGACTGTATATTGCTTGATCAATAGTATAACTAATGATTCGTGAATCTTTCTGCGTAGCCAAATCGAGCAAAGCCCTTTCAATTGGCTCTGGAAAAAAATCAAATCTATCCGCATTTAAAGAATCAATCATCTGATCAATAGAAATACTACCGCCTTCATGAAGGAATGAATGCACGTTAACTTCCTGGACCTTCTCTTTCAATAAAAGTTTTAAGTTGTATCCATCTACAGGTAATAAAAATAAATTTGTCAGAATCGGCTGAGGTGAAACCTCTTTAATCAATTGATGAACCGAGGCCAATTCATTATCAATCATTGTTTCAAGTTCTTGTTGATCTCCAGAATCTCCTCCATAATGGTTTTCTTGTAAAATACGCAAAGCCTCCTTTTCATTCATATCAAAAAGACGATGCCATAAATTTATATCAATAATATTGGATTCCAGAGCTTTAATACGCCCGACAGCAAACAAATTGTTCGTCCCTGTCATATTCATTCCTCGTTTTCAAATAGAATATTCGACACATTTTTTTCATCAATACTTCGAACATCCTCTAAAATTCCTTTAAAATCACCATTAATATCACTAAATTCTCCAATAATCATCACCCCAGATTTAAAATTTGCAGGTATACTATCGATCGTTAATTGACCTGGAATTTCTTTTTTTTCAAGTTGATTATTCAAATAATCCAAAAAACCTGTTTGATATTTTGTTTTATCATTAACAGGAATCCGAAGTTTTTCTTTCCCGCTAACAACCGCATTTAATACTATTTTTGTAATTAATTGTTCCCATTGACTATTTGTTAGTTCATCAATAGTGTGTTCGGCATTAACAAACACTTCATCAATAATTGTTTTTTTAACTGAAAGTGTATTTTTCCTTTCTTCCAAACGTTCAACCAATTGCGTTTTTTTTTCGATTTCTTCCAATTTCTTTTCATTATTTTTTTGTATCTTTTGCAATTGCTGATCTGTTTCTCTAAGAAAGTCTTTTTTTAATTGTTCTGATTTTTTTTTAGCATTATTAATAATTGATTCTGCATCAGCCTGTGCCCCTTCAATTATTTTATTTATGATAACATCCTTTGCCATTTTCCCTTCTCCTCATCATCAAATTTTGATCCCAAACAGAAGTAAAATTGAAACAAGCAATGCCAGAATTGCATATGTTTCAACGAGTGCTGTCATTGTAATCCCTTTTGCCGATGCATCAGGATCTTTCCCCGTCATCAGGATAGAAGCAGCTGCAGTTTTCCCTTGATAGATACCAGACCACCAGCCAACAATTCCAATAGGCAGGCCTGCAAATAAATATGCTAATCCTTGTTGAATCGTTAAATCCACGGGTGCCCCTGAAATAACACCAGTCTGAACCATAATTAAAACAGCGACTAAAAAACCGTAAATTCCTTGTGTCCCTGGCAATGCTTGTAACACTAAAAGTTTTCCAAATAAATCAGGCTTTTCGGCACATACTCCGGCCGCCGCCTGACCTGCACATTGTACTCCATAAGCTGAACCAATTCCCGCTAAGGCAGCACAGATTGCCGCTCCAAAAATTGCAATAATTATTCCTGTTGACATTAAATATTCCTCCTTAATTAATGATCTTTCTCCATATCCGAAATATCAATATATTTTGTATGAAAAGCAAGTGGTTTAAATTTTAAACCGCCACCTTCATAAAACTTATTGAAAAACTCTATATACTGTAAACGGCTATCATGTACAAAAGCGGACAACATACTCATTGCTAAGTTAAAGGTATGTCCTAATATATAAATCAAAATAGCAAAGACAAAACCAATAATACTCCCTGAAACCATTCTTGCCAGCAAATTCATGACCATCCCAATTACTCCCGTTGCCAAACTAAGAGCTAAAATACGGGAATAAGACAAAATATCACTCATATAACTGCTTATATCATATAATCCTAATAATCCACCAGTTATTTTTCCAATAAGATTAGGGCGATCTCTGCCTGCGGTTAAAAGAATGACTACTGCTCCACCAATGGCCATCCATTGTCCAATAGTTTTTAAGGATGGTAAAAACAAAAAACCTAAACCCACAATAAGAACCATCCAACTCACTTGATCAAAGAATGCATCCAAAATATGCCCATTTTTAATCTGTTGTGCTATTTGAATTCCCATCCCGGAAAAAATATGTAAAACTCCAATGATCAATGTTAAAACTAAAAAACCAATTGGATTATCTAATGGAGCAAATAAAAGGGGATGCCATGTTTCTCCAAAATAAGAACCAAAAAGAAATCCAAAGAAAATTGTAGTAAAACTGGAATAATACAACACATTTACAAGTTTTGCCATATCTCCTTTAGGTTTTTTTATTTTCTTAAATAAATAAAACAAGACGGCCATAATTGCTCCATAGCCAACGTCTCCCATCATCATTCCATAAATAATCCAATACCATATCCCAGCCACTGGAGCTGGATCTATTGTTCCTTGCTTTGGAAGTGAAAACATATCCGTAATCGTTTCGAATTGTGCTAAAAAACGATTATTTCTAGTAACTGTTGGCGGTATTTCGCCTTTTTTAGGATCCAAAAATGCCAAATCAAAATTTTTTGTAACATTTGAAACCGCACTTTCGACTTTCTCCACTTTATCTGAACAAACCCAACCATATAAACAAATTGTTTCAATTGTCTCTATGTATTGAATATTATTTCTTTCCTGTTGTGCAAGCACCTGTTCATTAAGAAGCGCTAAATCATTTCGATACTGGTTCAATCCCGATATTTTATCCATAATCTTATTATTATCTTCAATTATTCTTTTTATCTCATCCTTATTAGATGAAATGATTTCATCAGGCGTCCCCGATAACTTAGATAAAGAAACTTCAACAAACCCAATGGATTTCAGACTACTTAACCAAGATATTTTATCATCCTTATATTTCAATAATAAAACGGATTGCCCGTCATTTCCGATATCAAAGAGTTTGTAAGTCATTTCGTATTCTTTAATAATATGACTGAATTCATCTGAAATGTTTTCCGGAAAGTATCCTAACACAATATCGACATTTTTAGTCTCATGGATATTTTCCAATTTAATATCCATTGAATGCCATGGTTCTAAATTGGCATTCTGATTTTCTAAAAAACTAATCCTATTTTTATTTTGATTTAACTGATTTGAAAGAGATAATAATTCATCTTCCACATGCTGTCCCTTATCATTTTCTTTCGAAAATACTTGATAGTTAACCTCCGGCCGAGGATCTAAAATCGAAGGTTTCTTACAAAATTGATTTAAAAAACGAAGCATTGCTTCCGACATTTGAGCTTTTTCACCACTATTCTCTTGAGCCAAAGAAGTTTTATCGTTTTCATTTGGAGAAATAACCATAAACTCGCCAATTCTTTGCAAAGCTAATAAAACTTTTGAACGATCCTCTTTCAAAATAATTAAACGGGCTTTTTTCATTGGTATAATCATAATGCTTTAACTCTTTCTAAAATGAATGAAACGGCTTGAGGAAAATGTTTACGCGCATTTTTTGCCATTACCTGATCACGTTGCGCCGCTGACTCTAACTTTGTTTTCATAATCTTCTCAGAATTTTGATTATGTTCTATATTAATATAAGCAAATTGTTTTTCCACTTCTGATAAACGATTATCCCGATCTTTTTCCAAATTCATTTTTGTGTCACGAAGAATTTCCCTTGCTTGAAACTGAGCTTGTTTTCGAATTTCTCCCGCCTTTTTCTCTGCCTCCTGAATTGAATCTATAATAGACATGTTTTCACCTCCTTTTATAATAAAATAACTCATGTATATGTTATCATGAGTTATTGTAAAAGATAAAGCCTTTTTTTAATGTATACAACTTTTTAATATAAAAATCGCTTGATCAATTTCATCTTTTGTAACAATCAGTGGAGGCACTAACCTTATGGTTGCATTGCCTGCTCCAACAATTAACAACCCCATATTCATCGCCTGATTGACAATTTGACCAACATCCCCTTTTATTTCAATGCCAAGCATTAATCCCATTCCTCTAATATCCACAATTTGAGTACAGGAACTTCGAAGTTTTTCCAGTCCATTTCTTAAATAAAGACCCATTTCTGATACATTTTTTAGAAATGCCGGATCCCCAATTTTTTTCAAGACATAACAAGATGCGGCTGTAGCCAATGGATTAGCCCCAAATGTTGACGCATGAGTTCCAGGTGTAAAAGCAGAGGCAACTTTATTGTTCGCAATAATTCCACCCATTGGTACACCTCCAGCAACCCCTTTTGCAAAGGCAACTATATCCGGTTTCAGATTATAATGTTGATAAGCAAAAAAATGTCCACTTCGTCCGATACCACATTGTACC
>JAQWCN010000072.1 GCA_028705955.1 Eubacteriaceae bacterium | reverse complement strand
TCAATAAATGCTAAAATATCTTTAAGATACTATTTTACACTACAATTATAAAAAAACAACAAGAAAGGGATTATCTCTACATCAATATGCGAAAAATTTTAGGTTCCATGAGAAAAGCAATTCAAAAATTTAATATGATTCAGGCCAACGATCGGATAGCTGTTGGTTTATCAGGCGGCAAAGATAGTACCGCTTTGTTAGTTGCCTTAAACCAATACCAACACTTTTCTCCAGTTCCTTTTTCATTGGAAGCCCTAACCCTGGACATGGGATTTGGAGGCATGGATTTTACTCCGATGATAAAATTATGTCATTCTCTGGATATTCCATATACGATTTGTAAAACCCAAATTGGTCCTATTGTATTTGATATTCGTAAAGAAAAGAATCCCTGCTCTCTTTGTGCCCGTATGAAACGGGGTGCACTTCATGATGAGGCGCTCAAACGTGGTTGTAAAAAATTAGCCCTGGGACATCATGCAGATGACGTTGTTGAAACTTTCTTTTTAAGTTTATTTTATGAAAGCCGTATCAATACTTTTTCACCTGTCACCTACCTGGATCGAAAAGGTATTACGCTCATTCGCCCCTTTGTATTTATCCATGAAAAAGAAATTATTTTTAGTAAAGCATGTCAACAATTGCCACATATTAAAAACACCTGCCCAGCCGATGGTCATACCAAGCGGGCGGAAATAAAAACTTTTATCCAATCAACGCGTCAAATGATTCCTGATATTGATGAGCGGGTTCTAAGTGCAATACAAAATAAAGACCAATTAAAGCTTTGGTTTGATATACAAGGAGTTAATCATGAATGAAAAAATATTAGTTGTTGATGATGAAGCAGCCATTGTCGATTTAATAAAAATGGAATTGGAATTTGAAGGTTATCAAGTCGAAACCGCTTATGATGGTGAAGAAGCTATTCAAAAAGCCACGAATTGGTCTCCAGACCTTATTGTTTTAGATATCATGTTACCCAAAAAAAATGGCTATGATGTGTGTAAGGAACTTCAACCGCTTCTCGATGTACCAATCATCCTGCTTACGGCTAAAACAGATATTGTCGATAAAGTCCTTGGTCTTGAATTAGGCGCGGATGATTATTTGACGAAGCCTTTTGATAACCGGGAATTATTAGCCAGAATAAAAGCCCACTTGAGACGAATCAATAAAACCCAGGTCACTTCACACCAACCGAAGGTTATTACTAATGGTCCATTAAGCATTATGCCCGAAGAACGAATGGTTCTTCTAAACAATGAAGAAATTCACTTGACTCCAAAAGAATTTGATTTACTTTTTCTTTTGGCTTCTAATTTGGAGCAAGTCTTTCCAAGGGATGTTTTATTGGAAAAAATATGGGGTTATGATTACTATGGTGATACCCGAACAGTAGATATGCATGTTCAAAGGATTCGACGAAAAATAGATAATCAGCCAAATAAATTTATTCAAACGGTTTTTGGCATTGGTTATAAAATGAGGAAAGTCTGATGCAGATCACCTATCGTGGCAGAATGATCATTTATAATATAGCGATCTTTCTGTCAATTTTTGTGTTCATTTTATTTTGCCTTATACAAGGAACACTATTTCAAACCATTAACACCACCAAAAAACAATTAATACAAATGGATCAGGATGCCTCTCTATTCATTGGCCAAGAATTAAAAAGCACGGTCACGTCAGAGGAATACAAAGAATCCTTTATGAACAACGCCAAACAATTTTGCCAATCTATTGCCACAATGGAAGACTGTCACACCTTTTTTTACAATGAGGAAGGCAATATTATTGCTAACTCTTCTTCTGACAGTCAGTTCGACTTAAATGAAGAAATTTCCTTGCTTAAAGAAAAGAAAATACCCGTTATCCTTTATCAAAAAAAGAATAATGTTCCATTTATCTATTATGTTTCCATTCTTTCTATAGATAATCAACAATTGGGCTATCTTGGTTTTCAATATTCTTTGCAATCCATGAATAACCTGTTAAAAAATATTTTAGTCTTTTATTCCATTGGTTGTGTGATTGGTTTCTCAATTTTAATTGTCATTACATTATCCTTCTCTGACCATTTTATCAAACCTGTTAAAGACTTGACGCACATCTCTCAAGAAATCAATAAGGGAAATTATGATGTTCGCATCCATTACAGACGTAAAGATGAAATCGGAGATCTGACCAGTGTTTTTAATCTTATGACTCAAAATATTAACAATGTCATTGTCCAGCTCAATCTGGAACGGAACCGATTAGCCAGTGTTCTTGCTTCCCTTGACGATGGACTTTTAGCCATAGACCAAACTGGCAATATTATCACTTCTAATTCATATATCAAAACCTATTTTAACGTCAACAATCCAAAGTCCATATATGATTTTCAATATCAATCTTTTCTTAGGGATATTTATGATAATCTAAAAAATGGTAAAAATCACATTTCTGAAGAAATTGACTGTAACGGCCGTAATTTATTAATCATTGGAAGCCCCATTCGGGAAACAGGATTTGAAGAAAATTATTTAATGATTATCAGAAACATTACCGCAACAAAGCAATTTCAAAACGAACAAAAGAAATTTATCAGCTCCGTTTCCCATGAGCTGAGAACGCCTTTAACCACCATAATTGGCTATACTGATATGCTGACCCGTCGTCAAGTTACAGAAGGTGAAATCTTGAGTAAATCATTAACGACGATTAACCGGGAGGGACATCGTCTACTGCGCCTTGTCGATGATCTTCTTAATTCAAACCGGCTCGACAAAACAGAGTTTGATGTCAAGCGTACTAATTTAGATATTCATGCTCTATTGATTGATGTTATTGATCAGATGCAAATAAAAGCACAACAAAAAGAAATTGAAATTAATTATAAATCGGATGAAACCATGCCCGAAATATTGGGAGACTATGATCGACTTCAACAATTATTCATCAATATCTTACATAATGCAATCAAATATTCAGATATTGGCGATATTATTGATGTTATTTCAACCTTTGAAAAAGATCAAATTGTAATTTCAGTCCGGGATTATGGCATTGGAATTTCAGAAATTGAACAGGAACATATTTTTGATGCCTTTTATCGGGTTGACGAAGACCGATCCAGGAGCAACGGAGAAGGTGGCGCAGGTCTTGGTTTGTTTCTGGTCAAACAAATTGTAGATAAACATAATGGTTCCATTTCGATTGACAGCCAAATTGGTGAAGGAACGAATATCACTGTTTATTTACCTAGTCTAAAAGTCGAAGCGACGGGAGAAAAATAATGCCAAAAAAAATGATCGTTTTTTGTATCTTATTAATATTTTTCTCCGTTTTTAGTGGTGGGTGTCAAAGTATTCTCATTTCACAAAATGAACCCATCACTGTTCAATCCAGTTTTTTTGATCCGGATGATGTTCAAAATGGTGAACAATTATCAATTGATTCCATTTCAAAATTAGGCCATGGTATTGTACAAGATATATCCACACAAAACAATGCTTTACTCATTACAGATACTACGAAAGCACCTCCCATCACTTACAATGTAAATTTACTTAATTTATCTGATAATGCTTTGAGCAGTTTTGTTAATTCAGATAAACAACAAAACAACGCAATATTTGATTCAGATAACAATGGCGTTTTTTATATCGAAAAAAATGCATCGGATTCAACCGCCACTAATAGCCAACTGGTATGGACCTCAATTGATAGAACTGTAACAAAAACCATTTCCAACCCAAATGAGAATGTACAAAACACACTTTGTCTGGCAAATAATCAAACTGTATTATATTTAAACATTGATAATGAAATCATTCAAAAAGATCTTTCCGGTCATCAAAAAAAATATCAAACGCAGAATCATTATTTCATTGATAAAATGCGTTACCAATCCGGCAGTAATACCTTATATTTTTTAGGAAAAAAGGATGTTGACGATGAATTTGATAATTTGTATTCTGCTACCCTCGAAACAAATGAACAAGGACAAGATACAAACATGTTAAAAACCAAACAAATTGCTCAGGACGTAATTGATTTTGATATTAATGACAAGAATACGCAAATTGCATATATTGAAAAATTTAATGATTCCCATCAAATTGTCTCGGTCAATCTTAGTAATATGCAAAAAAGAAATATAAAAAAAGATAATTATAACAGTATTATTTATACTCAGGACAATTCTCATCTGATTGTCACTAAATCGGACAATAGTGGTGAACAAGATCAACAATCCATTTGGATCATAAATCAGGATAAAAAAACACAACAGCAACTGACTTCACCAATGCTCATCTCTTCCCCAATTATCCCAAGCAAGGATAAAAACAGCCTCTATTTTTCTGTACAAAAAAACAATAGTACTTCTTCCCCCAATTTGTACGATCAAATTATTTATCAGATCACTTATTCATTTAAATAAAAAAAGGGGTGGAGAAAAATTTTTTCTCCACCCCTTTTTTATTTTACAAACAATAACAAATTGAAATGAATTCTTTTTATAAGTCCCTAAAAACGTCTGAATACGAAATAAAAAGATCCTTATAAATTGAAACACGAATCCGTTGAGGAGAGTCATAAATTGCTGGAATCAATCCCCTCTTTTCAAAGAAATACGACAAAATAACTTTTTTATCCGGATCTACAATCCAATATTCTCGAACGCCAGCTTCCTGATAAATACCTGTTTTTGCCAAATAAGTCATTTCTTCATTATCCGGCGTCGCCACTTCAATAACCCAATCCGGGAACGTTTGCCCATTCATCGTCACGGTTAAGGTTGGTCTAAGTTGTGTTTTTTCCATCCCTTCTATCACTAGTGATTCATTTGGATCTGAAATAGTATCCAACGGACGGTGGCTTAAACGATATTTACCTAAAATTGAATACAAATATTTTGCTATATTTTCTCCAATATCATCCAAGTCATTATTGATATATTCAACCCCATTAATTAATTCTCCATGTGTATCCACAACCGTATCATTATCTCCCTTTTCAAACCTCATTTTCTGATTTAACATCTATAAACTCCTTTCCATCAGTCTCAATTAAACACTATCTTTGATTTGCCCGACTTCTGCCTGCAATTCTTTCTTTAAAAGTATCAATTGAATCAAATCTTCTTTTTCAGACAGGTTTTCAAATTCATTTTCAAAATCAATAGCTTTCTGATCCTGATGCAATTTATGTAAATTATTTATGTTATCCAGTATATCATTAACTGTTCCAGATTTCATTTTAAATAATTTTTGAGCGGCCAAAATCTCATCCCTAATGATTGACATTTCATGATCCAGTTGACCAACCGTTAGGGCTGTATTTGTCAACCGTTCTTTAATATTTTCAGGCAATTTCCCTTTATACTTATAATTAAGCGAATGTTCGATAATGGCCCAAAAATTCATAGCCAATGTCCGAATTTGTATTTCCATGAGAACTTCCCGGTATCCGAAACTTGTAAAGACCGGGTATCTGATAATAATATGGTAACTTTGATAACCACTCGCCTTTGGTACTCCCAGTCCGCTCTTAAAGTGAGATTGATCAATTCCTTCAAGATAATTTTTTATTTTAACAACCGTTAAATCCTTTCCGTTACGATCGTAAAACATATTAGCAACCTGATAAATATCCTCAATAAATTGACAGATGATCCGGATTCCGCCTATATCCATTATCTTGTCTTCGAGATCCTCCATTGGGAAACCATATTTATTTATCTTTTCCAAAATGCTGGAAATTGATTTTACCCGTCCGACAACCGACTCAATCGGAGAGATTTTTCCCATCTGGATGGACTGATCTTTAAGCTGATTTATTTTTAATAGTAATTCATCAACGGCCTGGTGATAAGGCATTAATAACTTTTGCCAATTTTGCGTTCCCATATGCAATGCCTCCTTATTGAATAATCAGCTTAACTTTTCAATCAATCGATTTTTATTCGCACTGTATCCTTTTCCTTGCCAAATTTTTCGTTTCAACATTTCATCAATCAAATTATCCCGAACTTTCCACCAGCTTGTGTTCCAATTGGTCACAATGGAATCTTTCTTTGGCGCTCGGCCAATAATTCTTTGCACGGCAATATCAGGTGATAAAAAACTCAGGAATAAGATAGCTCGCTCAATGTATTCCTGCAATTCAAGCAGTTGAATCTTCCCATCTTGATACAATTGAGCCAATTTTGTCCCTTTTTCAATGTAAAGAGAATGGCATTTTACAAAATCGGATGATACCGCAGATATTATAGAAGCTGTTTCTTTCACATCAGTTCTTTCATCCCAGGGTAAATCGAGAATAGTATGTGTACACAGCATTAGTCCTTTTTCTTTAATGCGAATCGCTGCATCAATGTAATCTCCTAACCCATGGTGACGTTGTAAGATTCGCAGTGTTTTATAATTGCTTGTT
Source organism: Eubacteriaceae bacterium (assembly GCA_028705955.1). Lineage (GTDB taxonomy): Bacteria > Bacillota > Clostridia > Eubacteriales > Eubacteriaceae > JAQWCN01. Next base: position 1,150 of record JAQWCN010000072.1, on the reverse strand, counting down.
TGAAGTCCTAACTCCAAGCAAATATCTATTTTATATTGCTGCTGCATATTCGACAGCATTTCCAACTGCTGATCAGTCACACAATCAGGCCGCGTTGCGATAGAAATTCCAACTGTATCCACCGCATCGACACACTGTACAAGATTACTTTGAAGCTCCTTAAGTGTGCAGTATGTATTGGAATAATTTTGAAAAAATGGAATAAACGCGCTTACATGATATCTTTTTCCAATATAAGCCTTATTTTTTTTGAGTTGATCTTTTATTGATAAAGTTGGTGACAACGATTCATCACTGCCTCCATAAGCTCCACAGAATATACAACCGCCATAACCCAACATCCCATCCCGATTCGGACAAGATGCCCCTGTATTAATCGGAATTTTATATACTTTTTGCCCATAATGCGCTTTCAACCAAGTTGAATAGGCCAAATATGGCAAATCCTTTTTTTCTTCTGTCACTTTTTCTCCATACGTATAAAAGCCGATTGCAAAAGCAATCGGCAGCAAAACCCTTTATTCTATTGATAATTTTTGACACATTCCGGGACTGCTTTTTCTTCACAACTAAGACTTAACACAAATTTAATATCCTGATCCTTTTGAATCTTATCTAAACGCTTTAACAACCCTTCGATATCTTCTGGTCCCGATGCATTAATGATTCTTAATAAATTATCGATATACATTACATCCACATCATAGTTGCCTGCAATGACACCACTGATAAATCCGTAAAGCTCTTCTTCGCCTTTGATGTCAAAATTGTCAGAATTAATGAATCGAATTTTTGTATCAACCGTCACTCGATATTTATCCCGATCATTAATAAAAAGAATATCTCCTTTTGCCTTATCAACTTCAGCGTTAGCCATCTCAATCATTTTTTTTGTTTTGCCACTACCTTTTGCCCCATATACGAATTCAATCATTTAAGACACCTACTTTCTAAGTTGTTATATCTATTATACAGGTGAAAACGATAAGAAACAATCCCTTTTTTGATTAATTTACCGCCTACCAATAAATTCTAAGTTTATTATTAAGATATTCAATAAAGCTTAAAAATGCCTTGAATTTCTTATCGTAAATTTAAAGTTTATTTATTCTAATAAAACTCTAATGAATAATCGTTAAACTAAATAATA
>JAQWCN010000071.1 GCA_028705955.1 Eubacteriaceae bacterium | reverse complement strand
ACGAAACCCTGCGCCAGTACGCCATGGAAGAAGGCACCAAAATGGGCCACACCATGCACGACGGCGGCACCACCGTTGTGGTGAACGGGCCCCGTTTCTCCACCCGGGCCGAAAGCAAAATGTTTGCAGTGATGGGGGCGGATCTGGTGAATATGACCCAGTATCCCGAAGCCTATCTGTGTCAGGAAAAAAACATTCCTGTCGTTAACATCGCCCTGGTCACCGACTATGATGCCGGGCTGAAAGATCAGCCGGGAATCCCGCCGGTCACCAACGAAATGGTTTTGAAAGTTTTGGAAGAAAATACCGAAAAGATGAAGGATCTGGTGTTTAGGATGATTGAACGAATCGGGAGGAAATAATGCGCCCGGTTTATTACGAAGACGGGGCGCTCAAGCTCATCGACCAGACGCTGTTGCCAACCGAAGAAGTGATTCGCAGTTACACCGATTATCGCAAAATCGGGGAAGCCATTGTGACCATGGTGGTCCGGGGCGCTCCGGCTATTGGCGTGACGGCGGGATACGCCGTGTATTTTGCGGCTCTGGAGTTTAAAAAAGAACCCATTGCGACGTTCCGGCAAAAAATGAAGGAAGCCTGCGATTATCTGCGGGGGACACGCCCCACCGCCGTCAATCTGTTCTGGGCGATCGACCGGATGAGCACGGTGATTGAAAAAGCAGAACCGCAGGATCCCGAAACGATAACGGCACAGCTCAAAGAAGAAGCCGATGCGATTTGTGCGGAAGATATCGCCATGTGCCGGGCCATGGGGAAAAACGGCGCAGCCCTCATCCATCACGGCGATACCATTTTAACCCACTGTAACGCCGGTGCTTTGGCCACGGCGGATTACGGTACCGCTTTGGGCGTGATCCGGGCAGCCATGGAAGCGGAAAAAAATATCTCGGTGTACGCCGATGAAACAAGACCGCTGCTCCAGGGCGCCCGGCTGACGGCTTACGAACTGCATAAAGATGGCATCCCCGTCACCCTGATCACCGACAACATGGCGGGCTGGATGATGAAACAGGGAAAAATCAACTGTGTGGTCGTGGGGGCGGACCGCATCACCCGGAACGGGGATGTGGCCAATAAAATCGGAACCTATTCCGTTTCCATTCTGGCAAAGGAACACCATATTCCGTTTTATGTGGCAGCGCCGACATCCACCATCGATTTCGATATGCTTTCCGGGGACGACATTGTGATCGAAGAACGCCCCAGTGACGAAATTAAGTGGATCAAGGGCCAGCAGATTGCGCCGGACGGTATCCGGTTTGAAAATCCGGCTTTCGACGTGACCCCCCATCAGAATGTGACGGCCATCATAACAGAAAAAGGCGTGGTTTACCCGCCGTATTTCCGCAGTATTCCCAAATTGCGTCAGGACCAGTGATGCACTGGACGTACAGCATGTTTTCCTGGTTTGGGTATTTTATGCCCTTTGAGGAACGGATCAAAAGGATTGTCCAAACGGGATTTGACGCCGTGATGCTTTCCTGGGAGGACGAACAGGAACCGGAACTGATCCGGAAGGAAACTTTTCCGGAAATTGTCCGCCGGTACGGCCTGGACATTACCAATTTTCACGCGCCCTATATCGGCTACAATGCAATCTGGGAACAATCCCTTCACGACAACCGGGATTTGCTTGAGCGTTTTGTGGACATGACTGCAGACTGCGCCCGGTTTGATGTGCCGGCGCTGGTGGTTCACACCTGCGATCTCGATTTGGCGCCGGACTTCCAGCTTGAAAACGGACTGGCTTTTTTTTCGGAGCTGGCGGAGGCCGGGGAACGTTACGGCGTGGACATTGCAGTGGAAAACGTATCGAGACAATTTTTACTCCGGGAACTGCTGGACCGGATCCCGGCGTCCCACTTTGGCATGTGCTACGATGTGTCCCATGATTATATGCTGCCCTGCGGCCGGGGAAAAATCCTCCGGGATTATGGCGACCGCCTCAAAGCCCTGCATTTTTCCGATAACGATTTGCACATCGACCGGCACTGGATCCCCGGGGAAGGACAGATCCCCCTGGATCATGTGGTGGATCAGCTGGAGGGGTTGGGGTGGAACACCCTCTCCTGTGAAGTGCTGGCCAATAAAAGCTGGCAGGAACGCAGCCCCCAGGATTTTTGTAAGACCCTGCTTCAAAATGTGAAGGCGTTAACCGGAAAAGAAAACCAAAAATGAGCCGGATAAAAACCGGCTGTTTTTTATATTTCTGATTTTTTAATTTTAATAATAAACTTTTCTTGTAGTTTAGTAATAAACAAGTTATAATGAGATTATAACAAATTGAGGAGGCTATTATGAGTTTTAATGATAGTATGAGCGGCTACAAAAAGTTTAAAAATCCTGCGGGATGGACCAATGCGTCTTTGCTGGAGATTTTGGAAAAGGTGGATTATTCTTTTGGAAAACCGGAAATGGGCAGCATTGCCAAAAAAGAAGCCATTGTGTTTGAACCTTTGATCGACGATACGCTGCAGGTATATATCAAAGTATCCCCAAAGAAAATAGAAATCGGCCGGGCGGCCGTCAGAAATCTCGGCAAAAAAATGCTGTCATCCCTGTTGTCCTCCGTGGTCAATGAAGGAAACATGGGGCAGGGCACGGCGGATGCAGACCGGGCGGTTGAAGAACTTCAGGACGTCGTTTCCGGATTGCTGGAAAACGGGACGGCCGAAAACAAAAACGGCGGGGCCGAAATTTATTCAACCCTGTACTTGCAGCAAAAGATCATGGCCATTACCGACAGCGCAAAAGTTTTTGATGAAGAACGCAGCGTTCATTACGAAGTCAAAGCCAATTTGATCGGACACAAATGGGTGTTCTCGGATGATAGAGGGAAAGAAACCCTGACCCTGAAAAAGAAAATGGTCGCCCTGCCGCCGAAATACGAAGTGATTGAAGACGGCACAACCATCGCTAAACTCAAACAAAAAATCACCCTGAACAAAACCGAAGTCACTGGGGAATACCGGGGCAAAGACATCTCAATCCGTTCTGACTTAACGGGTCAGAACTTTGCCATCAAAGTGGATGGCCAGGTCATCGGGACCGTAGACCGGGCCTGCTACGTTTATAATGACACCTATACCCTTACGGTATACAGCAAGGCCGACGAAGCGTTTATCCCGGTAGCCGCCGCCATCGTCGATGATATTTTGGACGCCCAGGAAAATGATTAAAACCATCTGTGTATCCGCAGGCATTATCCGCAACCCAAAGGGCGAAATTTTAATTGGCCGGCGCCAATCCGGCGGCAGCTGCGGTGAGTTGTGGGAATTTCCCGGGGGCAAACAAGAACCCGGTGAAACCCCAGGGGATTGTTTGATCCGCGAGTGCCAGGAAGAACTGGGATGCACCCCAGCCTTTGAGAAAACCCCCTGCGCCACCATCACCCACACCTACCCCGATGTCTGCGTTCATCTCATCTTTTTTAATGGAACCCTCCCCCTGGAGGACAACGTTCAATGCCGGGCCCACAAAGCTTTAAAATGGGTGTTGCCCGTCCAACTCACCACCTATTCATTCTGTCCGGCAGACCAGCAATTGATCGAGCAATTGGCCAAGCATTGAAATAAATAAAAAGTGATAAAGATTTTTTTAAATCGCATTAAGTTTCCGAAATAGACTTGCTTTTTTACATGAATTACTATACAATAATGTTGTCAATCGTTTGGGGAATATAATTCCCGAACATTTTCATTTCTTTTCCTTATTTTAGCTGGTAACAGATATGTTGCCAGCTTTTTTCGTGTAAACTAACAGGCCTGCAAAAAAAGGGATCCACCGCCATAGCGGAAAGCTTGCTTTTCGAAATGACGGTGGATCCCTTTTTTTATAGGACGCAGTCCGCGATGAGCGAAGAGACCGAAGGGAACGGAGCGAATGGGCCTGTTAGTTAGTAGAGCCGAATCCCCAAAGGGGAGAGGTCTCCTCACCTCCGAATCCCCCGCTCCCTTCGTTTCCACCACAAAAAATACCCGGTGCAAATCATAATCTGCACAAACGTCGAAACCGGCGTCGCCAGTCCGATTTTAAACAACGTGGGATCCGGGAGCCGGCTCATCAGATACGAAACCGGGATCCGCACCCCAATGGCGCCGATAATCCCCTGAATCATCACAAACGTGGTTCGGCCGCAGCCATTAAAATAGCCGACAAAACAAAACAGGAAGGACACAATGAGCATATCAATGGCATAAGCCTTTAGGTAATCGGCCGCGGCCAATGTGACCTCAGACTGGCTGGAAAAAAGTCCGGCCAGCGTGGCTCCGTGGAAAAAGGAAAGCATCGCCATACACACCCCGGCGGCCAACGAGATGCCCATGGCAATCCCCATCGCTTTTTGAGCCCGCTGTTTTTTGCCGGCGCCGATGTTCTGGGCGACAAAAGCCGAAAGGGACTGGGAGAAAGAAGACGGGACCAGCATGATGAAGGCACAGATTTTTTCGGCGACGCCGACGCCGGCGGAGGCAATCACCCCCAAATGGTTGACAATGGCGTTAATCGCGAGAAAGGACAGCGTGACAAGACCGTCCTGCAGGGCGATGGGCAGTCCGGTTTTGACAACTTTGGCAATCAGTCGCCGGTCAAAGCGGATGTTCTTTTTGGAAAAAGGAAAGGGCAGCCCTTGTTTCCGGATAAAGATGACACTTAAAAACACGCTGATGCCCTGGGCCATGACGGTGGCGATGGCGGCACCCTCTGCGGCCATGTGCAGCCCGGCCACAAGCAATAAATCTCCGGCCACATTGGTGATACAGGCAAAAAAAACCGTGAGCAAAGGTGTCTTGGAATCCCCCATGCCCCGGAAGATGCTGCCGAGCAGATTATAAGCAACGATAAAAACCGTGCCCAGGGAACAGACCGTCACATATCCCATGGTTTTGTCAAAAGCCTCCTGGGGCGCATGCATCAGGGTGGTGAAGGACCGGTTGATCAGCAACATCACGATGGTGATGCTCAGGGCCAGCACAAAGAAAAAACAAAGACTGCTGCCGATAATATCCCCGGCTTCTTTTTTTTGGCCGCTGCCGATGGCCTGGCCCAAAAGAATGGTAGAGCCCATGGCGAGCCCGGTAATGATGACGGTGACCATCTGCATCATCTGACTGCCGGTGGCCACGGCGGAGACATCGGCCGCGGTGCCAAATTGACCCACCACCAGCAAATCAACAGCGCCGTACAGCGACTGGAGACACAGGGCGAATAAAACCGGTCCGCCGAACCCGAGCAGCGGTTTGACAATGCTGCCCTCCGTAAATTGAATGGTTGATTTCATAAGTTACCTCGCATAATAAAATAAAAAAACCGGATAAAACAACGGGTCTTTCAACCCGTCATCTTATCCGGCATGACACTTCTGATGAGTGTTGTCCTCCGATGAACACGCTTATACTATCAAAAAGAAGGGGGTTTGTCAATCATTGAAAGGGTTTTTCAGGCCGGAACGGAAAAGCCGGCTGGGATCCGGTGAAAAAATTTTTAAAAAAGCGGAATCAATGTTACAATAGACCCATTAAATTCAAAGAATCGAGGTCAATCCATGAAATTAGGAATCATCGGATCCGGTATGATCGTCCGGGAATTTCTCCCCGATATCATCGCGTTGCCCGACTGCACGGTTAAAGGTATTTGCGGAACCCGGCGGTCGAAGGAGAAAACAGAAAAACTGGCCCGGGATCATGGGATTCCCAAGGCGTTTACATCCTTTGAGGCGTTGCTGGAAGAAGCGATTGACACGGTGTATGTTGCCGTGCCCAACACCCTCCATTACCAGTACACCCGGGCGGCGCTGGAGGCGGGAAAAAATGTGATTGTTGAAAAACCGATGGCAGGGAATACCCGGGAGGCCAGGGCGCTGGCGGCACTGGCCCGGGAGAAACATCTGTTTTTATTTGAAGCCATTACGACGCTTTACCTGCAAAACTATCAGATGATCCGCCGCCTGCTTTCCAAAATCGAACCCGTGAAAATGGTGCTGTGTAACTTCAGTCAGTATTCCAGCCGTTATGATGCGTTTCTGAAAGGGGATATCAAACCGGCCTTTGATCCAAAGGCGGCCGGCGGGGCCCTGATGGATCTGGGGGTGTACAACGTCCATTTTGTCCTGGGGCTTTTTGGAAAGCCGGAATCGGTGACATATGCGGCCAATATCCAGCGGGACATCGATACCAGTGGGATGCTGACCATGGATTATCCGGATTTTAAAGTTGTGAGCATTGCGGCCAAGGATTGCGGCGCACCGGGTGGCTATCAGATTGAGGGCAGCAAAGGGTACCTGTCCATGGATAAACCCTCCAACAGCTGCGGTCCGGTGAAACTTCACCTCAATGATGGCACCGAAGAAATCTTTGACGTTCAGCCCCGGGAATGCCGGGTGGTTCCGGAATTTAAAGCGTTTATCGACAGGATAAACCGCCGGGATTTTGAAGCTTGTTATCAGACGTTGGACCACAGCGTGGCCGTGTGCCAGGTGCTGACGGAAGCCCGAAGACAGGCCGGGATTGTATTCCCCGGGGACTCAGAAAAATAAAACAGCCTGGGAAAAGCATAAAGGAGAAATGAATGATAAAATTGATCGCTTTGGATCTGGACGGCACGTTGCTGCCGGATGACAAAAAAATAACCCAGGCGACCCGGGAAGTCTTGATCGAAGCGCAGCAAAAAGGGTGTACGGTGGCCCTGGCATCGGCCCGGCCCACCGTCGGACTGGTGAAGGAACGCAAAGCTCTGGAGCTGGACCGGTATCACGGCATCCTGATCACGTACAATGGCGCCCGGATTTTGGATGCCACGGCCAAGACCCTGCTGTATGAAAGAAATATGGCACCGGGGATTGTAACAGCGCTGCTCAGGCACCTGGAAGCTTTTCCGGTGGCGGTGATGGTGGATGATAATGAAGCGTATTACACCACCGATCCCACGGCGTATAAGGTGGCGTTTGAACGCTCGGTGATCGGCATCCCGTTTAAAATTGTCGACAACATGGCAGAGGCCATCACCTTTCCCATTCCCAAAGTGCTGATCGTGGCGCCTGGGCCGGTTTTGGACCAGGTGATGGATCCGATCAAAGCGCCCTTTGCCGATGATCTGGATTTTTTCAGGGTGGGTGATTTTTATATCGAGGTCACCATCAAGGATTTTTCAAAAGCGGTGGGGCTGACCCAATTATGTCAGAGACGGGGGATTCCCATGGAGCAGGTCGTGGCCTTCGGGGACTCTCAAAATGATCAGGCCATGCTCGAAACAGCAGGACTTGGCGTTGCAATGTGCAATGCAGACCCGGAAATTAAAGCGTCGGCAGACGCCGTGACCCGGTATACCAATAATGAAGACGGGGTGGCCCGTTTTATAATGGACCACCATTTGATTTAAACATTGCCTTCGTAAACCGTGGGGAGATCCTTTCTGGCCACGGCGGCCAGATCAAAAATTTTAGCCACTGGCGTGGGCGTACTGCGGCCCATGCGGTGAGCCGGGAAAAAACGCGTGATGTGCAGGGGAATGGCCGGGTTGACACCGGCAACCAGGACGCCAGAGCGGAAATTTCTTTTGCAGAATCATTGAATCCCGGAACGATAAGGGTTGTCAACTCCACATGGCAGCCGGTATGAACGGCGCGTGTTATAAAAGTCTTAACGGTATACAGATCGCCGCCAAGGCGGCGGTAATGGTCTGCGGTAAAAGCTTTGAGATCAATATTGAGGGCGTCCAGATGGG
>JAQWCN010000070.1 GCA_028705955.1 Eubacteriaceae bacterium | reverse complement strand
TATGATGCATGGTGTTGTCAATTTCCGGGGATACCCGAAGATACCCTTTATGAATGTCACTCCGCATCGCTTTGGCGAGTTTCTGAATCTGCATAATCTCATCCACATAGAAGCGGTACGCCTTTTGCGTGGGGATTCGTCCGGAAGACGTGTGGGGCTGCATCAAAAAACCCATCTCTTCCAAATCTGCCATTTCGTTTCGGATGGTCGCCGGACTGATTCCCAGCTCGTAGCGTTTGGAAATCGTTCTTGAACCAACAGGTTCCGCGGTATTGATGTAGTCCTGGATCACGGCTTCAAGTATTCTTTTTTTTCTTGCCTTCATTTCCATTGTTATCACCATTCCCACCCTGGTTTATTAGCACTCGTGATGTCTGAGTGCTAACACCTTGACTATAATATACCACCCGCTTCATAGGTTGTCAACACGTTTCAAAAGAAGTCTTTTCATTTTTAAATAAATTTTAAGTTACACAAAAGCCATAAAAACCTGGTTGGCTAAATCCAGCCCCCGTTTTGTCAGCGCCAGACGGTCATCTTTGCGAAAAACAAGACCTTCCTTTAATAAATGATCAATTTCTTTCTGATAATCTTTCCAAAAGCTGCTTCCAAAAAGGCGGTGATAATCCGCATTGGCCACGCCATCCAAGCGTCTCAAACCCAAAAACATAAAATCCCCCCGGCGTTCCTGTTCCGTCAGCCGGTGTCCTTCGGCCAGGGCCTGTCCGGGAGCCTTGAGATAATCGGCCATGACAGCGGTGTTGGTCCAGCGCCGGAAGCCGTCAAAAGAGGCCGCTGCCAAACCAAATCCCCGATATGGCATCATCGTCCAATACCCGGAGTTGTGCCGGCTTTCAAACCCGGGATAAGCATAATTGGAAATTTCGTACTGTTTCATGCCTTTCCGGGCCGTCTCTTCACCGATGACCTGATACATTTTCCGCTCGGTTTCCTCCGGAGGCAGGGCGAGTTTTCCCTGTTTACGCCAGGTGTCAAACACCGTTCCCGGTTCCACAATCAAACTGTAACAGGAAAGATGACGGATCCTGGGGAGACTTAAAAGATAATCCAGAGCAGCTTTTACATCGTCCACCGTCTGGCCCGGTACGCCGAAAATCAAATCGGCTGAGATGTTTTCAAAACCAGCGGCCACCGCATGGCGGACCGTTTCTTTAAAATCCCCGGCGGTATGGGCCCGGCCCAGAAAATGAAGCAGCCGCTCCTGGGTTGCCTGGAGCCCGATACTCAGCCGGTTAAAACCCATTGCCCGGTACGCGTATAATTTTTCTGCCATTGCCGATGCCGGATTAACCTCAATCGTCATCTCCCGTTTATCGTCCAGGGGATCAAATTGATAATGGTCTGCCAGGGCCGTCACTACCTGCTTCAGGTAACGGCTCCCGACATACGAAGGGGTCCCGCCGCCAAAATAAAGGGTATCGATTTGTTTTTCCGGCGCCGGATCGGCCTGACTGATTTCCGTCAGCATCCCGCGGTAATAGGCTTCGATCTCTGCCGCTCCCGTTTCCGGCCGGGAAGCGAAATCGCAATACCTGCATTTTTTTACACAAAACGGATGATGAACATATAATCCCATTTTTTCCATTCTCTGCGTCTCCCCTTCAAATATTTCTACTCACTCTGTTCCTAAATATGATACAATGAGTCCAATCAGAAAACAAATGATTTATTTTATAAAGGAAGAAGGTTAATGATGAAAAAAATTCATTTTATTGGAATCGGCGCCCTTGCCGCAGCTGTTGCCGCGATTCCTTTTCTCATTAAACGCAAAAAACAGGAGCGTGACGAAGAAAAAAATTATCCGGCTGCCGCTTCGGTTAAAACCGATTATCACGATCAAAACCATTTGATCTTTTGTGAGGAATCCCAGCTGAACCGCCGGATCATCAAACTGGAAAAGACCATTAATATGCGGGACATCGGCGGCTACACGGGTTTGAATGGCCGGAAAACAAAATGGGGACGGGTCATTCGCAGTGAGGAATTGTGCCACCTATCCGACCATGACGTAAAAGCGCTGGAGAACATGGGCATCCGTCATGTCTTTGATTTTCGGGACGCCCCCAAAGCCCGGGTGAATCAGGATAAAATTCCGGAAACCGCCGATTATAAAAATCTGCCGGTTCTGTCCGGGATGACTATCAGTCCGCAGGATTTGGACTACCACGATCCCGGCGCCGTCGATCGTTTCATGCGTAAGATTTACGCGTATCAGGTTGCCAACAAGGCCCAGGATTACGCGGTGGTGCTCCACACCCTGACTGACGAACACGAACTTCCCATTCTGTACCACTGCACCAACGGCAAAGACCGCACCGGTTTTATGACGGCCCTGATCCTTTTAATCTGCGGTGTCCCGGAAGCGACGATTATCTCCGACTATACCTTAACCAATCTCACCTTTGATGAAGCCTTTCACACCCTGGGCGCCATCATGATGGAAGTGATGAACAAAGCCAAACAGGATGTGGACAAAGAAAAACTCCGGGATTTCTTTGGCGTCCGGCCCGAATGGCTGAAAATCCAGCTGGATTATATCACCGACAACTACGGCTCAGTGGATGCGTATCTGCTGGACCAGACCGATCTCACGGAAAAGGATCTCGATGCCATCCGTGATAATATGCTGGAAGCTCAATGATCCTCCAGATTTTTCCAATTAACCTTAATTATACCTTGGATTTTTCATTCGTTTAATATATAATTAAGAAAATACATTGGAGGAAATCATATGATGAAGAAAAAGAAACTCGCAGTCTTGTGTATCGTTGTCTGTGCATGCGCTGCTTTCTGTTTTGCCGGTTGCGGCACAAAACAGGAAGATCCCATTGCCGACGGTACCTTAAGCATTGGCACCAATGCCACCTACGTTCCGCTGGAATACCGGGACGATCAAAATAACCTGGTTGGCTTCGACAAAGATCTGGGCGATGCCCTGGCTCAAAAACTGGGCGTCAAATCAGAATGGGTGGACACCGCCTGGGACGGTATCTTTAACGGTCTGGGTTCCGGCCAGTACGATTGCATTATCAGTGGGGTCAGCATCACCTCTGAACGTCAGAAAAACTTTTATATGACAGACCCGTACATCGCCAACGGAATCGTTATTGTTTCCCGCAAAGATGGCACCGCCGCTACAAAAGCTTCCGATTTGAACGGCAAAAAAGTTGGTGTCCAGATCGAAACGACAGCCGATACCGCCGCTGAAGCCATGAAAACCAACGACGGCAACACCATGGAAATTTCAAAATTTGACGGCATGATGGATGCCTTTGCCGCTCTGGAAGGCAAAACCATCGACTACATCTTAACCGATGAACCGGTTGGCCAGTACTACACATCCTTAAAACCGGATGTCTATTCCGTTACCTCAGACAGTTTGTCCAACGAACCGATCGGGATCTGCATGAAAAAAAGCGATACCGAATTTGGTGATAAAGTGAACCAGGCACTGAAGGACCTTAAAGATGACGGTACCATGGCCAAACTTTCCCAGAAATGGTTCAAAAAAGATCTGACACAGAATATCAGCACCGATCTTAAGACCATTGAGTAGTTGCGTCTTGTTGAACCATTATCAATAATCAATAAAAAAACAGCGGTTCCGAAAGTTTTCGGAACCGCTGTTTTTATTTGCATCCATCCGGACCAGGCACTAAGCGTTGCGTCCGCAGCACTTTTTGTATTTCTTGCCGCTGCCGCAGGGGCATGGATCGTTACGGCCAATCTTTTTATCTTTAACAATGGTATTGCGATTGCGAAATTTTTTATAAATTTCTTCCCGGCGTTCTTCACTGAGGATTCCGTCCCACTGCGGCAGTGTAAACAGCCATTCTGCCGGTACAGCGAGCATATTCCAATACAATTTTTCAAAATCAATTTCAAGATGGAAGTCAGATTCTGCTTCCATTTCATCCAGAACCGGGCCGTCATTTTTAAGGCTTTCGCCGATACCATCTAAAAATCCCAGAATTTCTTCCGGACTCATGTGGTAGGTTTCTGCAAACCCGGCTACCGTTCCGTCGACCACCGGGTCTTTCTTCCCGAGAATCGCTTCGTAGATTTTCTGTTCCTTGTCACAATAATCTTTCCAAAACACCGCCTGATCTTTTTCATTTTTTGAATGATCTTCGATGATTTGTTTCCAATCGCTGTAAATACTCATCGCTCTACTCTCTCCTTGCACATTTATTGGTTCTATTATACCAAAGCCGGTCCGGCCCCACAAGAACCCTCTTTTATTTTATCTTCATGGGGATGCCCGACACGCAGAAATATACCGCATCCGCCCGGGCCGCCACCTTCTGATTAATGCGCCCGGCGATATCCCTGAAAAAGCTGCCCATCCGGTATGCCGGCACCAGACCGAGGCCGACTTCGTTGGCCACCACAATGGTATTTTTATCCACGCAGGCATCCAGTGCAGTGTGAACCTGAGCCGCTATTTCTTTTTCGATATCCCAGACTTTTTCGGCCGGGATCGTATCAAAATCCAGATCGTAGTCCATCATCTCATTGGTAATCAAAACCGTCAGACAGTCCAGAAGAATGGTTGATGCCGCTTCAAAACCCGGATCTTCCGGGAGCTTTTCAAAATCCCGGTAGCGTTCAATGGTCGTCCAGTCCTCTGGCCGCCGGGCCTGATGATGGCGAATCCGGTCCTTCATGCCGTCGTCAAAGGGGACCGCCGTCGCAATATAGGCCACCGGTCCCCTGGAATCCGCGGCCAGTTCCTCACCAAAGGTGCTCTTGCCGCTGCGGGCCCCTCCGGTAATAAATGTTAAATGTCCCATATCATTTCACCATTTCTGATAACGCTGCAATCAATTGATCGTTATCTTCTTTCTTTTTAACTGCAATTCTAAAAAATCCCGGTGTCAATCCCGCAAAATCTTCACAGGTCCGGATGTTGATTCCCCGGGCGTTAAGGCCTTCATTCAGTGCCGTTGCCGTCCCTGATTTCAGACAACACAAATGAAAATCCGCCGAACTGGGATAAACTTTCAACCCTTTTATTTTTGACAGTGCCATATAGACCCGGTGCCGCTCTTTAACCATGTACTTCCGGGATTCCTTTATGAATGTGGTGTCTTCAAACACTGAATCCACTGCGGCAAGCGCCAGCGCATTGACACTCCAGGGCATTTGGTAGCCCTCCATGGCCGTAATGATATCCGGATGGGCGATGGCATAACCAACCCGCAGCCCTGGAATCCCGAAGAATTTGGTCATCGATCGCAGCAAAATCATCTGCCGATTATCCTGAAGCATCATCTCCAAACAGGATTCTTTGGAGGAAAAATCAATGAAGGATTCATCGATGAACCAATGAATCTCCGGATCACAGCGTTTGATCATTCCCCGGATATAGTCCGGCGAATAGGCCATGCCCGTCGGATTGTTGGGATTACATAAAAAGACCGTGTTGGGTTTTTGGGTGTTGATGCACTGGATGAGCGGATCCGGGTCGATTCTGAAATCATCCAGGGCTCCCACCTCCCATTCAATAACAGGGTCCCAGCCATTCATGGTCAGGGCTCTGCGGTATTCGTTAAAGGTCGGTACCAGAATCATGGCCGGGGCGTTTCCCCTTCCCACACTCCGGGTATACAAATAAATCAGATCGATGGCGCCGTTGCCAAGAATCAGATTTTCCCGCGGCACGTTAAGCCTCTTTGCCAGCCGTTTCAAAGTGGATTCCCCGTTGACTTCGGGATAGGTTCCCAGATGGTCCATCCCGGCGATCAAATCGTACTTTAATCCAGGCGGCATGCCCAAAGGATTAATATTAATGCTAAAATCCAGCATCTTGCTGTTGCTGCCGTAATAACCGCCGTGCTTGTTCATGCTCATCCTCCCAACGTTTCCACAATAAATAATCCGAGACAAAACATGATGGCCATAATCATTTCTGACACCATCATAATAGAAAGGGTGTCGTCGATATCCCCGGCGCACAGCTCATGTTCCGGATCCCCTATCGTCGGTTTGACCACTGTTTCCCCAAAATAAATGTTTGTCCCGCCGATTTGGATACCCAGCAGACCCGCGACCACCGATTCGGGATGCGCCGAATTGGGACTCTTGTGGTTGTACCGGTCCCGGTTGTAAATCCGGCTGGCCTGGGGTGCGTCGTATCCCAGAAAAAATCCGGCTAAAATCATCACCAGGCTGCCCAGCCGCGCGATGAGAAAATTAAACAGATCGTCAAGGGTTGCCGGAAAAAAGCCAAACTCGGTAAAGGGCTCCTGCTTGTAACCCACCATGGAATCCATGGTGTTCACTGCTTTATAAAGCATGGCGAGGACGAGCGGGTTAAGCGCCGGTATCCACATCACCAAAACCGTCCCTACAACCATATAAAAGAGCGGTGCGAGAACACCGTCCACCGTATTTTCCGCTGTGGTTTCCACCGTCGCCCGGATGATTTCTTTTGAACTGAGTTGTGTGGTATCCCGGCCGACGAGATACCCGACCTGTTTGCGCCCTTCTTCCAGATCGTCTTGTTCCAGCGCCCGGCCCACCTTTTTCACCGAAAGTTTAAGGCTTTTTTCCGCCAGGGTCGTCGCCAGAAACCAGATGGTCAGTACCACAAACAGCAGCCAGTGTATCCGCAATGCCGCGTACTCCAGTGCCAATACCACCGCTGCAGTTATGGCCATGACAATCATCCACATCAAAAGACCTTTGCCCTTGCGGTGATTGCCCCGGTTCAATTTTTTTGTTAAAAAGCCAACACTTTTTCCAATCCAAACGATCGGATGAGGAATCGTCTCCGGATCCCCAACGATCCAGTCCAGAACGACTGCGGCCAGGATCATGCACAACCACCATCCCGGCGTTAAATTAAAGATCATATTCCCCTCTCCTCCATTAAAATGTGTCAGCTGTTGTGGATGATGGTCATGATCTGATCCATATCCAGATTGTCTTCAAATGTTTTGGCCAAAAGATCGTACTGGCTTTCTTTGAACGTCGCAAAATCCCTGACCCCGGTCGCTTCGATGTTCTTTCCGGCCTTCAGCACAGACAGAAGCGCTTCCCGAAACGCATCGTTGTCAAAAATACCGTGGAGATACGTTCCCATGACCCTGCCGTCGGCAGAAACTGCGCCGTCGCTGCGGCCGTCATCCAACGTGCAAAACACCTGGGCCTGATCGTCCTCGATTTGAGTCGATCCCATATGAATCTCGTAGCCCTTGATTTTGACATCCCCAGCCGGAAGATTCAAAAACGGGTGCTGAATGGAAGCGGTTTTTCGGGTGGTGGTCTTTTCTTCCCCCAGCACCGTGTTGACGGCCAGAAGGTCCAGACCTTTGATCACTTCTTCCGACGACTCCACATGATGGGGATCGGCGATGGTCTTTCCGATGATCTGATAGCCGCCGCAGATGCCGATAATGGGAACCCCTGCCTGATGAAAAGCCAAAATGGCATTCGCCATTTTGTTCTGACGCAGCTTGGTCACATCATCAATGGTATTTTTGCTTCCCGGAATGACAAGCAGATCCGGAGTGGCCCGGGACATCTCCCGTTCGTTCTCATAATATTCTACCTTAACATCCGGGTACATGTCAAAGACGGTGCAGTCTGTAAAATTGGAAATGTGCCGCAGCCGAACCACGCCGATGGTCACCGCGCCGTTTTTCTTTTCGTGCCAGCGTTCTGTCACACTGTCTTCATCATCGATGACGAGACGTGTAAACGGAATGACGCCCAGGCACGGGACACCCACTTTTTCCTCGAT
>JAQWCN010000069.1 GCA_028705955.1 Eubacteriaceae bacterium | reverse complement strand
GCTCCGGGTGGTGGTGCCGATGACATAGATCCCCAGCCCCACGCCGTCCCGGGTCAGTTTTGAGAAAAAATCTTCGGTCTCGAAACCAAATTCTTTCACAACGTCAAAATTGTCCACCGCGATGACGATGGCTTTGAGTTTTTCCGGGGCCACCTGGTTATAAACCTGAAAGTTTTGAACCGCCAGATCGGCGAGTTTCTTTTTCCGTTCGGCCAGTTCATCGTTGATGATATTGATAAATTTTGTGAAGCGTTCCCTGGCATCCACGGTGATGTAGTCTGCCGTGTGGGGCAGGCCATTGAGGGGGATCAGAGCGCTGTTTCCAAAATCCAGAATGTAGAAGTTAACCGCTGATACCCGGTTTTTCAGGGCCAGACTGATGAGCATGGTGGTGAGCAACACCGATTTGCCGTATCCGGACGACGCCATGTATAAAAAGTTGCCGTCTTTCATCAAATCGACATCGTATTCCCGCTGGGCCTGTTCTTCCGGAATGTCCATCATCCCGGTGGGAATCCGCAGATCGAGGGCTGCATCGTCGGCCACGGGAATGGCTTCCTTTGGTTTTTCTTCCGCCATGAGGGGGGACAGGATCTGTTCTTTGAGGGGAGGCAGCCAGGGCCGTTTGACCATGACGCCGCCTTCTTGTTCAAACAGATCGTGGATGTAGTCGATGGTTGCGTCCAGCTGGGTGACCTGAAGTTTGGGTTCTTCGGAGCCGCCGCTTAGATCTTCGTTGACCAGTTCGCCCTGGCCCAGATCGTTGACGAGGTAAACCCGGTCGTCCACCACATCCTCCTGGTCTTCGGCGTCGTAGGCCGCGCCGCTCCAGGCCGACTGGAAGAGTTCGTATATCTCATTGTTGCCCACCTGCAGGTAGGCCCGGCCAGGCTGGGTGATCGCCGCGGCGTCCGGTGTCTTGAGGACTTCTTTACTGTCGCTTTCGCTTTGAACTTTCAGGGCGATCTTAAATTTGGAGTTGGTCCAGATCTGATCGTCCACCACCCCAGTCGGTTTTTGGGTTGCCAAAATGAGATGGACGCCCAGGCTCCGGCCAATCCGGGCGGTACTGACCAGCTCGGTCATAAATTCCGGCTGTTCTTTTTTGAGCTCGGCAAATTCGTCGGAGATCAGGAACAAATGGGGCATGGGTTCTTTGGCTTCCCCGTTTTTAAACAGAATGTTATACGCGTTGATATGGTTGACCCCGTATTTTTGAAAATAACGCTGGCGCCGGGCCAGTTCACTTTTGATGGAGGCCATGGCCCGCATGCTTTCCGCCCCGTCCAGGTTGGTGATGGTTCCAAGGAGATGGGGCAGGTTGTCAAAGAGTCCGGCCATCCCGCCGCCTTTGTAGTCAATGAGCAAAAATCCCACTTCGTAGGGATGAAAGTTGACCGCCAGGGACAGAATATACGACTGAATGAGTTCGGACTTTCCGGACCCGGTGGTCCCGGCAATCAGACCGTGGGGGCCGTGGGCTTTTTCGTGGAGGTTGAGGCGGACGTCATCTTCTTCCGCCCGGACACCCAGTGGCACCGCCAGGGATTTATGGGACTGGTTGACCTTCCAGCGGTGGAGGGTATCCAGTTCTTCCGGGCGGTCGACCTGGTACATTTCAAAAAAGGAAATGCTTTCAGGAATCTGGGAGACAATCCCCTGTTTGTGTTTCAGAACTCCCAAATTTCTGGCCATTTTTTCAAAATCGACCTGACCGCCCCGGTTGAGCCGGAATTTTTTATTGACAATTTCTTTTTCTTTCAGCAGCAAAACCCCTTGTTCGGAGTTTTCGAGGAGGACAATGGTGCCGATGTTTTCCGGAAGGTTGGCCCGCAGGTGGGTGGTGTAGATGATGGAAAAGCCCATTTCATCCCCGGAGCGGTCCAGGTATTCCATGATGGAATGGTCCATGATCAGCTTGGGTTCGTCGATGATAAAGACCAGATGAGGCAGAAAACGGTGGGTCTTCCGGCTTTCATCCAGACGGAGCTTACGCTCTTTTAAGATTTGATGAATGCTGCCCAGAATCTGATCCCGTTTCCGTTCGGTATTGATATTGGCCACCACGTTAATGGAATGGAGTTTTAAATGGGGATACCAGCGCATCCATTCAAAATCTTCGTCGTATTGTTCGTCGTAGATGGTGATCATTTCCAGATCGAAATAGCTTTGTTCAAAGGTCATCTGGGCCACCAACAGTTTTAACTGTTCGTGGACGACGTCCTTTTCCCCCACCAGTCCCAAATGGTCTTTTTTTAAATCGACCAGAACCGGCTTGTCGGGAATGATTGAAAATTCCTGTTTGAGCTGATAGGCTTCCTTTTCCAGCGGATCTTCGTCCATGGAGAGCTCATTGTAGGTCATGTTGATATGAAAACTTACGCTCTCGGCCATCCGGCCCACCGAGACTCTCAGAAAATCGTCGTCGTTGGAACTGCGCTCGTAAATCCGGTCGCTGTACCCGTTGACCATGGCTTCAATTTCTTCGATGGTCGGGTAGTTGTAGGTATAGGCTTCTTGTTCCTGTTTGTACAAGGCGTCTATTTCTTTACGTTTTTTAAGCAGGTAGCTGGTGTACAGCTGATCCCGCCTGGCGTTGACTGCCTTGCATTCTTTTTTATCTTCGATATATTTGGTGACGGAGAAAATCATCGTCATGGCCATGCCGGCGACTGACATCAGAATAAACAGCCCCCGTTTCATTAAAACGGAGACGGCGATGGTCACGCAGAGCATGACCAGGGAAGGCAGAATGGCCTGAACCAGACTTCCCTTTTTCATGCCTGATTTTTGGGGCGGCCGCCCAATTTCCAGTTTGTCCTTTGGAATTTTTTTGATCAGCCGGGGCGAGCGTTTATAATCGGGAAATCCTTCAAACGGAATGTCTTTGTTTTCCACTTCCAGCAGCTCCGTGGTGATGGCGTCATGATTTCCGGTCACCGCGATCTGATCGTTATAAACAGTCAGTTTGGTCCCGTTTAAGAACAGGGTGTCCCCTTCCTTAAGGCGGATATTACAAACATTGTCTGCAATCCGGGTGCCGTTGTAAAAGGCCATTTGCGGCTGGTCTGTTGCCGGCCGCGCCAGATAAAGCTCCCATCCCTGAATGGCTGCCTGACAGCCCAGACCCGGAATGTTGATATCTTCCCCGGTTTCGGCGATGGTCACAAGGCCTTCCCGGGCCACCCGTTTTTCCCATTCATCATAAAAATAGAACCGGTTTCCCGCCGCGGTTTCCCCCATGGAAAACGGGGGCAGGTACCGTTCGTTCTGTTTTTCTATCACCTTCAGGTTGCCGTCTGCCAGAGCAAAGGCGGCTCCCCCCATTTTAAACGGCCGGGTTACAGGATATTCAATACATTGTCCTTCTTTCTCTATGACTAAATAGTGCATTATTGTACCCCGCTGTATTTTTCTTTTAACGGTTTGATCTTTTCATCCAAAGCGGATAGTTTGGCCGTCTTTTCATCCCCTGTCATTTTTGTATCGGTTTCCACCGTGCTCTTTTCTTTGAGATAAGCGTAGAGCAGCAGCTGGTCGTCGGATTGCTGCATGGCGATATCTTCTGCCTTTTCAGTATCCAGACGGCCAAGGTAGATCCAGTATTCCAGATTGGCTTCATTTTCCTGGAGGGACAGGTTGGAGAGTAAATTGTTTTTCTGTTCCTGATTCAGGTTTTCGCTTTTGATATAGGCGCTGGCCAGAATGTATTTCTGATGTTTATCCATCCGGCTGACCGACACCTTTTCCAGCGCATCAATCAGGCCCACCGAATCATTTTCGATATAGCAATTGTCCGCCGCCATCACGGCTTTCTGATAAGGAACGACAGAGATGCCCATGTATCCCAAAAGTCCCGCCGAAACAATCAGACAGGCCAGACAGACCCACATGACCACGTTGACGGTTGTGTAGCGTTTCCGGTCCACCACTCTTTCGGTAGCCCGCCGGTTTTCCAACAGGGTCTGCCGCGCTTTTCCCAGACACGCCTGGATCTCCGCGGCCGAAGACAGCGCCGCCACTTCTTTTAAAAACGGGTCACTTTCCATCAGGGAGAGGCCACCGTTGATATAGTCACCGTACTGGTACTGGCTTTGGAGGCAATGGCCGATCAGGGCTTTGTACTTCTTTATAAAATCCCCGGGCTGATAAATAAAACCGGTGTTATAAACATCCCGGTGTTTCACCAGGGCCTGCCAGTTGGCATTGACGTACACATTGTCCGGGTCCAGGGAAAAAGCCATCCGCCGGGCGCTGGCTTCCAGATCCGCGGCGCTGATCAGCACGGCCAGCATCTCTTCCCGGTCGCTTCTGGCTTTCAGTTCTGCAAGGGGCGTTAAGCCTCCGATCTGATACGTGGCCAGAAACACTTCCTTTTCTTCTTTCCAGCTCATTGGGATAAAACCGGTCCGGGAGGTCAGAATTTTTGCGTAGTCAAAGGCGTTTTCCGCCGTCAGACTTGATTTCTTGATGGTTTCTTCCAGAATCTGTTGCTTTGTCGGCATATGATTGTTCCTTTCCTTAGCGGCACAGCTTAAGCATATCGCCGTAATAAATTCCGGCCTGTGCAAATGTCAGCAGCTGATTGACAAACGTCATTTTCCGTTGTGAGTAAATCTTTGTGCCCGCCCGGGACCCGGGGGCCGCGAGCAGGTGATTCTCACAAAGCACCTTCAGAACGTCCATGATCCGCTGTTCCTTGTTGACCTGAATATCCAGCGTCGCTCCATTTCCCCACGTTATCGTTAACTGAATCAACCTTTTTCCTCCTGTCTCTTCTGCGTTTTTTATAATACTGAAACATGCATAAAAGAAAAATACAAAACAGAATCCCGATGATGGGCGCAAACAGCGCCGTGTCCGAAGCGGCGGTGTCGTTCGCTTTAACCGTCACGCCCTGATAGGCTCCGGTAAAAAGAGCGGACACGCCGTTGTCTTCCTGACTGTCCCCGGTGATCCCCGCTGTAAACAGGGCATCGTGAATCGTCGCTGTGCTGCTTGCTTCCTGATTGTGAACCGCCTCTACCGATGCGTTGTAATGACTGGTAAAGAGTGGAATCCCATTTAAATCGGTCAAGGATGAATAGCTTTGGGACTGTTCATCCAAAACATCCATATTCAGAACCAAACCAGAATCCCCGTCCATTTTTGCCTCCTAGTTGAGCTTTCTTTCCTTTTTCCGAAACGTCAGGGTTCCGACCACCACAACGGCGATCAGTGCCAGCGCCAGAAGTCCGTAGATAATGATTCTCCAGTCAAAAGCCGGTGCGGTGCTTTGCTGCTGGGCACCTGCAGCCGACGGGCTGACCGTTGTCTGGGTCCCTTTGGTGTCCGACGCTTTTTGAGCGAAGCTGATGGGTTCGGTCATATACTGATAGGTTCCGGTATTTTCCACCGTCCCGATCCGGGAATAGGGCAGCACCTCCGAAAAACCCTTGAGCATCGACTGGTTGGCGCTGCTGTTTTCCTGACGGATGGTTTTGACCCCGTTAAGATTATCCGTCACGAGTTTTTGGGATTCCGTTGTCGCCTTGGACACACTTTCCTGCATTTTTGTCATGTTCTCCGTGGCCGCCGTGGTGGTCCGCTGCATGATTTCCCCCTGTTTGGTGCTGTTCTGGGAAAAGGCATCGGAGATAGAAGACCCGTTGGCATTGATTTTTTCCACGTAATCCTGAATTTCATTTTTATCGACTTTTGAAAATGGATCATAGGTGGTGATGGCCTGGTTAAAGGTGGTCAGCTGATCGTTTGACGTTCCCAGCTGGGTGAGCAAATCTGTTTTGAGGCCGTTGGTTTTATCGACCAGCGGGTTAACAATGCTGGTTTCCACATCCCCCAGGCTGGTGGTGACGTCCATCTTCGGCAGCGTCACCCCGGTGGTTGCTAAATTTTGGGCCGCGGTGTTCATCGCGGTGAGTTCGTCCTGGATAAGCACCGGCTGCGTGCCGGTTGTATCCATCACGGTGTTCCCCTGTTCGTCGACCGCTTCCCCTTTGACATCCGGGATGGTCTGGGTCAGGACCTGGCTGACATCGCCAGCTGTCATCGTTGTTCCCGGCGTGGCCTTCACCGTGTCGTAGGCGGTTTGCAAATCTGCCGCCAGCTGATCCATATCCACTGCGCCGCTTGCCAGCACCGTGGGCGTTACGGTTGCTTCTGCCGCCGCCCCTTTGACCACAAGGCCGGTGCCCGCAGTGTCTGCGGTGATGGTTACATCGTTGCTGGTTGCCTTGCTACCAGCGAGCTGTACAACGGCGTTTGCCGCGGCGGATCTCCCTGTCGTCGCGGCAGGATCCTGAAGGTTCAGCATTTGGTTATAGCGATTGACAGACGCGGTGTAGTGATTTAATATCCGGCTGCTGTCCGTCGCAAGGTTTTGAACCTTGCCTGTGATTTCCGTTTCTTTTCCGGTCAGTGCGGTGTTATGGGCCTCCATGGCCGTCTGCAGATTGGTGAGCCCGGACTGGTACACTTTGGCGCCAGTTTCGTCTTCGACCAGATTGATGCCGTTGACCGTGTCTGTGGTAGCGTTAAAGGAGAGACTCACGTTGCTGCCTTCCTGCTTGAGGGCGTCCAAATCCGTCTGACTGAGGGCAATATACTCCACGTATTTTTCATTAATGGTATCGACCAGTGCCTGGTTACCGGTTAAATACTGTTGAATATCCAGAGGTTCAAAGGTGGTGTCCGGATTTTCCATCTCCGGCATCTGCACCATTGAAATGAGGCTGTAGGGTTCAATCCGCATGATCGCATCGGTGTCCTTGCTGTCGTTGGCCAGAACACTTTCGACATCGTCCTGCCCCTGATGCACCGTATCCAACAGGGAGCTGAGGTAGATATAGCTCAAATCGTTATTCATGGACCGCTGAAGACTCGCGATGTCCGAAACCACTGAGGTTTTTGATTCCTCTGTCAGATCCCCGTTGACCACATAGGACAGTTCGGCCGGAGTCGGCGTGTTGTTTAAACTGACCGCACATTGTGAAAAATTGTCGGGAATGATCAAATAACCGGCATAGGCTCCAGTTTTAAGCCCCCGCTTGGCATCCGCCAAACCGGTGATGATAAAATTATTCCCTGCTTTTTCGATGAGTTTTTTGCCGTAATACTGGGTTTCCCCATTGACATCCACCCCACTGTCCATGTTGACCAGCGCGATTGATTTTGTGGTGACTTTATCCTGGGACCCGGACGCTTTGGTTTCCTCCGCGCCCAGGCCCGCGGCAGCAGAAGCTGACCCGACGGATTTGCCGCCGAAAAAACTGGCGGTGCATCCCAGGATGAGTAAAATAATAAAAATAATATAAAGGCTGTTTTTTTTAGGTTTCGCTTTGAGATTGATCTTATCCACGTGTTTCTCCTTCATCATCCAATCTGTTCAATCTTTTGATACCATTGTTATTGAGGGGAGTTCAAACGATGGCTTCCAGCCGGCCGGCCGGATCCCATTTAAACTCAAAAGACAGCATGGCACCATGCCATGCCGTCCTGAAGAAACCTATTTCCCAGAATTTGCCATCTGCTGGTCAAATTCGGTATAGCTGGCTTCCGCGTTGATTAAGGCTTGCTGAATCTGTGTGATCAGCTCCCGGGTTGCGTTAAAGCTCGGTTCCAAGCCATCAAACTGAGCGACAAAGGATGAGAATGCATTTCCTGCCCAGCCTTCCTCTAAAGCGTTGACCATGTTCCGCATTTCCGAAACCAAAGATTGGAATTCTTCTGCTTTCGCGCCAAACTGACTCGCTTTTTCCTGTAAAACCTCACTGCTAATCCCAATGTTTCCACCAATCGCCATA
>JAQWCN010000068.1:3205-7854 GCA_028705955.1 Eubacteriaceae bacterium | reverse complement strand
GGACGTGGTGATGGCCTGTGTCGGCGGAGGCTCCAACGCCATCGGGGCTTTTTATGATTTTATAAACGATCCGGGGGTACGGCTCATCGGTTGCGAGGCAGCCGGGCGCGGAGTTCATACGGCGGAAACCGCGGCGACGATTAACACCGGGAAACTGGGAATTTTTCACGGGATGAAATCCTATTTTTGCCAGGATCAGTTCGGACAGATTGCACCGGTGTACTCCATCTCTGCCGGGCTGGACTACCCAGGTATCGGGCCGGAACACGCTCATCTTTACGATATTGGCCGGGCAGAATATGTGCCGGTTACAGACGAAGAAGCCGTTCAGGCCTTTGAATATCTGTCCCGGATGGAAGGGATCATTCCAGCCATTGAAAGCGCCCACGCGGTGGCGGCAGCCATGAAACTGGCACCGGCGATGGCTAAAGATAAAGTTATCGTGATCAATATTTCCGGACGGGGAGACAAAGACTGTGCCGCCATCG
Organism: Eubacteriaceae bacterium; assembly: GCA_028705955.1. Taxonomy (GTDB): domain Bacteria; phylum Bacillota; class Clostridia; order Eubacteriales; family Eubacteriaceae; genus JAQWCN01. The sequence continues at coordinate 7,366 of JAQWCN010000068.1, read as the reverse complement.
CCCGATACAGAGGAGAAGATATCCATGATTAAAATAGCAGATGCTTTTTCGAAAGGGAAAGCCTTTATTCCATTTATCACTTGCGGCGATCCATCCCTCGCAGTGACAGAAAAACTGGTACTGGCCGCCGCAGAGGCCGGGGCGGATCTGATTGAACTTGGGATTCCGTTTTCTGATCCTACAGCGGAGGGGCCGGTGATTCAGGCGGCCAATGTCCGGGCGCTTTCCAACGGGGTCACGACGGATAAAATCTTTGAGATGGTGATCCGTATCCGGAAAAAGACGGCAGTCCCCATGGTGTTTATGACCTATGCCAATGTGGTTTACGCCTATAAAAGTGACGGAAAAACCCCGGAAAGGGGCATTGCCCATTTTGCCGGGCGGGCAGCGGATGCCGGCATCAACGGACTCATCCTTCCCGATGTTCCCTTTGAAGAAAAGGAAGAGTTTGACGGGCCCTGCCGGGCAGCGGGGCTGGAGTTGGTCTCGTTGATCGCCCCGACGTCCCACGACCGGATTAAAGCCATTGCGGCAAAGGCCAGCGGTTTTGTGTACTGTGTTTCGTCCCTGGGCGTGACCGGAGTCAGACAGAAGATTACGACAGACGTGGACGCCATGGTCAGTTTAGTCCGTCAGGTGACAGACGTGCCAGTGGCCATTGGTTTTGGCATCGCGACGCCACAACAGGCCCAAAAGATGGCAGCTAAATCCGACGGTGCCATCGTTGGTTCCGCCATCATCAAACTGATGGCCCAATACGGTGCGGACAGTGTTCCCTATGTGCGGGATCATATCCAGAAGATGGCATCGGCGGTTCACAGCCTGTCCGTTAGATAAAGATATCATTATGCTTGCGCGCAGCGCAGGCTTTTTTTAGTTTTTGAGCACCAGCCACCAAGAGCATCTTGTTTACATGCCGGGCCTCCTGGGGACAAAGGGCAATGCAGCGCATACATCCGATGCAGCGGTCAGCGTCGATTTTGGAGGGGTCGTCAGCGGGAATGGCACCCACCGGGCATTTTTGGGCACACAGGCCGCAGCCGTTGCAGCGGTCATCAGCTTTGGGGGCCAGGGAAGAGCCTTTGAATTCTTTATATTTGGCATTGCCGGGAACCAAAACATCGTCGCTCACTGCGCCAAGGGTTAAGCTGTCGTGAATCTGGCCGGCCAGGGAGATGAGTTTTTCTTTATCCCGGGCATCTGGACGTCCTGTGGCAAATTGATGAAAGATGGAGTGTTCGGCAATAGCGGTTACCGCGGCGACACAGCGGAAACCGGAACCCTTCAGTCCATTTTTCAACTCCAGTAGGGTATCTTCATAGGCGCGGTTGCCGTAGACCACAACAAGAATCGCCCGGGCATTGCCGCCGGTAATTTTTTTGATCCGTTCCATGGCGATCCCGGGAACCCGGCCGCCAAAGGAAGGGACTGCGACGAGACACAGGTCATCGGCGTCAAACCGGTACTGACTAAAATCGTCGGTTCTGTCAGATAAATCAACTGTGGTATACGTATTGGTCAGGGATTTTGTCAGAATGTCCGCCACTTTTTGTGTTCCCCCTGTGGGACTAAAAACGATTTGAACCCATTTCATGGTCATCCACCTCCATTATTATTACCTCAATTATACTATGATTTGATGAACCCCCTCAATAGCCATTTTTTATTAATTGTAATACCCATCAGCCTGGGGTAGAGGAGACAGGACCGGGCCGGGATGTGTTTTAAATCCGGCGGTCATCTGATATAATAGAAGATACTCATTTCAGGAAGGAAGTGTTTTTTCGTTTTTAGTCACTCAGTAACCATTAATAAAGCGTCCCGGCTTTTTTCAAATCACGATTTGCTGGTTTTGATTGTCCCGCTGCTTCTGGAACAACTGCTTAATGTTTTTGTGGGGATGGCGGATTCGGTGATGATTGCCAGCGTGGGGGAATCGGCGGTGTCCGGGGTTTCCCTGGTGGACAACGTGTTTATCCTGTTGATCCAGGTGATGACGGCCCTGGCAACAGGAGGCGCTGTGATCGTCGGACAGTACCTTGGCAATAAAAATCCCAGGGCGGCCCGAAGCGCGGCGGATCAGTTGGTGACCTTTCTCTTTATCTTTTCGCTGGCGGTGATGGCGCTGGTCTATCTCGGCCAGAATTTTATTCTTCGCGGCGTGTTTGGGGCCATCGCTGACGATGTGTACAGCCACGCCAAAGTTTATTTGCTCATTTGTGCGGCGTCCATCCCGGCGATTGCGGTGTATGCTTCGGTGGCGGCGGTGTTCCGGACCCAGGGAAACTCCCGTACGCCCATGCGGATTGCCATTATTATGAACATCATTAACGTGTCGGGAAATGCCATTTTAATCTACGGTTTGCATTTTGGAACTGCAGGGGTGGCCATCCCGACGTTGGTGTCCCGGATCGTTGCGGCCGGTATTGGAATGGTTTTGATTTCCAGAAAGCAATACGACGTGTATATCCGGCACAGCCTGCATTTTCGCTTTGATCCCAAGATGATCCGGAGCATTTTGACTATCGGGATTCCCAGCGGCGTCGAAAATTCATTGTTCCAGTTGGGAAAACTGGTTATTTTAAATTTAATTACGACTTTTGGAACATCGGCTATCGCCGCCAACGCGGTGGCCATGACGATGGCGAACATCGCCATTCTTCCCGGGATTTCCATGGGCTATGCCATGGTGACGGTGGTCAGCCAGTGTATTGGCGCCGGGGATGAAGTTCAGGCCCGGTACTACACCAAAAAACTGATGAAGATTACGTATGTCACCATGTGGGTGACCAACGGGCTTGTGCTGGCGACGCTGCCATTAAGCATTGGCCTTTACCATTTAAGTGCGGAGACCGCCGCGATGGCCTCTAAAATTATCTGGACCCACGACGCGTCGGCCATGGTCATCTGGCCGCTGTCCTTCACCCTGCCCAATGCCTTCCGGGCAACGGGCAATGCGCTGTTTCCCATGGTGGTCGCCATCGTGTCCATGATTGTCGCCCGGATTCTGTTCAGCTATGTTTTTGCTGTGGGCTGTGGCCTTGGCGTCTGGGGAACCTGGATCGCCATGATCCTGGACTGGATGGTGCGGACCGTGGCCTTTGTCATCTATTATTTTAAGGGCAACCGGATTAAACGGACCGTGATTCAAAGACAATAGGGTGCAATGAAAAACGAGTTGCGGAAATAATGGAAGCAATCGGGATTAAAACTTAAAAACCAGAGAATCGGATAAAAACCGGAACAGATGTGATATAATTTATAATCATACAATGGAGGTCAGGTTGATGAAAATAGCAATCGGTTGTGATCACGGCGGATTTGATCTGAAACAGGTCATCATTCCCTTTTTAAAAGAACAGAGCGTGGACGTTGTGGATGTCGGGACATATTCCACCGAATCGGTGGATTATCCGGATTATGGGCTTAAAGTAGCTGAAGCGGTTACCGGCGGAAAAGCGGAACGGGGCATCGCGATCTGTGGGACCGGCGTGGGCATTTGCATCACAGTGAACAAGGTGCCGGGGATCCGGGGATCCTTGTGTACCAACGAATACATGGCGGAACTGACCCGGCGTCACAACGATTCCAACATGTTGGTTTTGGGCGGCCGGGTGATCGGGGACGAACTGGCCAAGAATATCGTCAAAGTCTGGCTTAACACACCTTTTGAAGGAGGCAGACATCAACGGCGTTTGGATAAGATTACTGCGATCGAAAAAAAATATTCAAAATAAGAGGCTATAATATAAAGGACGCAATGGATTTAACAGAAGCTTTTTTACCGGACAAACCGGTAAGGGGCGTTCTGTTCTATTGCGTCTTTTTTTGAAAATGCGATGCGCCCTTTTGCTCTGTTTTACGCTGCCGGACAGCTTCACAAAGAATACTTCCGCGATACCGTCCTTTTGCAGGCAAGAAAAGAGCCACCCGTTTATGATGAAAAGAACGGCGGCTGGATTTAGGTGGCATTGTTAGCAGTGCTGTAGTAAAATGTAAAGAGAGCATGACGCTCTTTTTATAGAAGCGGAGGTAAAAAATGGTAGGGATCTATTTTAGCGGAACAGGCAATACCAGGCATTGTACTCAAAAATTACTCGCGCTGCTCGATCGTCATGGCGAGTGTATTGCTTTAGAAAACGATGATGCGCAACAGGCAAT
>JAQWCN010000068.1:0-3105 GCA_028705955.1 Eubacteriaceae bacterium | reverse complement strand
AAAAAATGGTAGGGATCTATTTTAGCGGAACAGGCAATACCAGGCATTGTACTCAAAAATTACTCGCGCTGCTCGATCGTCATGGCGAGTGTATTGCTTTAGAAAACGATGATGCGCAACAGGCAATCAGAGATCATGATTTTATCATTTATGCTTATCCAACCCAGTATTCCAATGCACCAATTTTCGTTCGCGACTATATCAAAACGCATCCGGTTTTGTGGAAGGGTAAAAAAATCTTTTGTCTGAATACAATGGGATTATTTAGCGGTGACGGTACGGGGTGTACAGCAAGAATATTTGAAAAATATGGTGCGGAGATTTTGGGTGGATTACAAATCCGTATGCCAGATTCCGTTTGCGACAGCAAAGCATTAAAGAAGAATATAGCAGAAAATCGCAGAATAATTAGGGAAGCGGATATAAAAATAGAGCAGGCCGCAGAACAAATCAAAACAGGAAAATATCCACAAGAAGGCTTGGGTTTTATTTCACATATCAAAGGTTTATTGGGGCAAAGGCTGTGGTTTTACGGAAAAACAAGGCATTATTCTGATCAAATAAAAATCAACAGCGACTGCATTGGGTGCGGCTTGTGTGCCAGAGATTGCCCAATGAAAAACATGAGAATGGAAGAGGGCAAAGCGGTTGCCGGAAATCATTGTACGATGTGTTACCGCTGTATCAGCCACTGTCCAAAACAAGCCATAACGCTTGTTGGAAAAGAGATTGTTGAACAGTGTACTTATGAAAAATACGAGTGAAAAGCATGTGCTTTTCACTCGTATTTTATTTTCAACCGGCTTGTCAGCCGTAAGGTGGATGTGTTTTTGGCACTTCCTTATCGGGGTTCAGCTTTCATCGCACCGCTATTTTACAAGGTGGAAGTTTTGACGGGTATCCGTTTTTTAAAAGCTTTTTTGATCCGGGTAAAACCGGAGTAGCAGCCCACAAAGACAATAAAGATTTCCAGACGGCCCAGAAGCATGCCGAGCATTTCGACAATCAGGGTGGCGTTGTTGGTATCGGGACCGGTGATCCCGATGGAGAGCCCCACTGTCCCCAGAGACGAGGCAAAATCAAAGGCGGCCTGGGTGAGACTGCAGTTGGCGGTGACGGTGACCGCCAGGGTTCCGATCATAAACAGTATCAGATAGCAGGTGATAAACCCCACCGTATTGCCAATCAGTTCCCGGTTGATGGGAGTGGCCCCCAGAACGGTCTGATATCTGGGCTGGGTCACCCGGCGTTTGTTGGAAACCTGATGAAAAATGTAATCCCCAAGGTAACGGAACATCAGGTAAATCCGGATGAGCTTAATGCCTCCGGCTGTGGAACCGATCCCGCCGCCGATCAGCATTAACACGATCATGCCGCCCAGGGCCAGCGCCGGCCAGTGGGCATACGAACAGGTTGCGTAGCCGGTGGTGGAGAGTGCGGACACCACGTTAAAGAGGGAACTGCGCAAACCGCCGCCAAGGGTCATGGAAAGGCCCCGAACCAGGGAAAAAGCAATGACGGGGACGGCGACCGCAATGACCAGAAACATGAACCGCACTTCGCTGACTTTAAAAAACGCTTGAATTTTCCCCCGGACCAGGAGCAGCAAAACAGCGAAATTGGTGGTGCCAATGAGCATCAGGCCGATGGTGACCGCCTCGATGGACACACTGTTGTAAGCGCCAATGCTGTCGAGTTTGTTGGAGAAGCCACCGGTGGACAGGGCACACATGGTGTGAACCACACCGTCAAACACGGGCATCCCGCAGATCCGGTATAAAAGCGTTCCGACGATTAAAAACACAACGTACACCAGGCAGATCGCCCGGGCCGTCGCGCCCAAATTAGGGGCAACTTTATCCGGGTGTCCTTCCGAACTGAACAAGGTCATGGACTGTTGCCCCCGGAAGAAGGTGGTCATGAGCATCACAAAACCCAGGCCGCCGCAAAACTGCATAAAGCCCCGGGCAAATAAAAAGATGTGGGGCGTGATGGAAACGTCCAGGGTCGAGAGTCCGGTGGTGGTATAAGCGCTGACCGAATCAAAAAGCGCCTGGCAAAAAGTCAAACGGCCGGCCAGCCAGAAGGGCAATGCGCCAACCAAAAATCCGGCGCACCAGGTAAAGAGGACGGTTATGCTGCCGAGTTCCATGATTTCCTGATGGCTTTTTGGGATTTTGGAAAGGGGAGCGTAAAAAGTAATGATCAGCCCGGCCACACCGGTGACACTGGCGGGTACGATAAAGGCCCAGGCGTAGGGAATATCCTGGGGATAAAAGATGAGCATCGTCAGGGGAAAGGCGGTTATCAGTCCGATCATGATCAGTAAAAGCCCGTAGGGGTGTGTGTCTACTCTTTTTTTCATAAAGTACCTTCTTCTTTTCTCAAAGTTCCAATTTAATAAGGATGATGGGCGTGAATCACATGCCCGACGCCCATGGCGTCAAACACCAGACGCTGACGGGCAGCAGGACCCGTGGACTCCGGACAGTCCGCATCATCGAAGGCGCAGCGCCCTTTGGGGGACAAACTGGCAAAGCGCTGCATATTAAAACGTGCAGGGCGATAGGTAGCGTCCAGGGCACTGGCCGCCTGGAAATGTTTCATGGCCAAAACATGATTCCCGGTTTTTTCGTACAAAATGCCCAGCAGGTTATGGGGTTCCGGCGCGTCCGGATACCGGGCCATGGCTGTGGCAACTTCTGAGATCCCTTCTTTATACTGGCGTTGTGCACACCGGTTCCGGATAGCCTGACACAGGATATCCATGGTTTCTTTATAACAATCCTTCATGGTAAGAGCCTCCCGTTTTTCTTCTTGATAGCCTTATTATAAAACCCCGGTTGTGAGAACGGTGTGAGAAAATTTTCAACCGTGTTAGAATTCTGTGAGTTCAAAGCAATCTTTATACTTTTTTAATGGGAACCGGGAAATATTAACACCATTTTAATTTGCTGCCTGATAAAATGGCTTCTGCAAATTGAGAAAAGGAGGACTTCGCGATGGGAGTAATTGTTTTCATCATCGGATTGGTCGCGGCTGCGTTACTGGTTTATTATTTTATAATATTAATGAAGGGAGATAAATAATGGCTTCCATTATTTT
>JAQWCN010000010.1 GCA_028705955.1 Eubacteriaceae bacterium | reverse complement strand
TTTTTTCACTTTCCTGATACTGGGGTGTTTCCCCCCATCGTGCTTTCATTTCATCGGCATAATGTTGCCGGTTCTTTTCAATATCTGTTGTATCAAAGGCTTTAAAATTCATAATATGTTCTCCTTCCAATGTGCGTTCTGCCAGCGTAATCAAGCGGTTCAAACGGTCCCGCTTCATAATGAGTAGCTCCCGCTGTTTTTTTAGGGCTTCCTGTGAACTGTAACTGGGATCCGCCATGATTCTTTTGATTTCTGCCAGGGAAAAATCCAGCTCCTTTAGAAATAAGATCTGCTGAAGATCCACAAGGGAGGCTTCATCGTATAAACGGTAGCCTGCTGCTGTCACCCGGCTTGGCGCCAGCAGCCCAATCTGATCGTAATAATGTAACGTTCTGACCGTTACCCCTGTTCGTTTTGCAACTTCGTTAATTTTCACGCTGTCTGCTCCTTTCCAATGTCTTCCGGTTGACAGCTTTTATCATAAACGATGACGTAAGGTCTGAGTCAAGGAGAATATAAAAAAAGTTGTCTGCTGATACAGACAACTTTAAAAAGATCAGACCATTTCCTTATCCCCTTCCGGGAAAAAAGGGGTCGTATTGATGACGTACACACAGGGTTCTTTTCCGGGATTTTTAATCTGATGCGCTTCCCCCGGCTCCATATGAATAAAATCTCCGGGTTCCCCTTCATGGATCACGCCGTCAATAATAAAAATGGGCGTTCCTTCCAGCACGTAAAAATTTTCTTCCATTTTATTATGTTTATGCGGAGCGTATACTTGTCCTGGCAAAAGCCGGCAAATTCCAAAACTACAGCGGGGTCCTTTCATAAAATACTTTGGCCCGTGATCTTTTTCCCGAAAATCGCACGCTTTTTCGTTAATAATATCCATCGCATTTCCTTTCGTTTATAATAGTGTAAAGACTACTGTACCATAAAAGCGATACAGTAGTCTTTACTTTAATATAATGGGAGTTTAATTGACCTGATTAGATTGCGTACAAATCTTTGATTTTTTCTTCACCGTAAATGCCCCATTTATCAATGGCTGCAGTGAGCTCTTCTTTACCCTTCATCGCTTTACGCAGCGGTACATTGTTCATGACCGCGTCGATCGCTTGACGGAAAGCCACTGCTCCGGCCCTTGGTCCCATTGGATGACCGTGGATTCCAGCCCCAACGCCAAGGAGAACATCGTTGCCGATATCATGGACGAGCTGAGGCACCAGCCCTGGAATCACGCCGCCCCCCACGAATGGGAAGATCGTATTGAGATCATAGAATTTGCTTTCACAAGCGGTAATGTTGCGGATATATTTGTTAAAAGTTATATCAAATTTGCCGTAAGGCGGTTCGGTCAAATGAATATCCGCACCGCACAACCGGGCCAATTTTGTTAAGACCAGCGAACTGACGCCCTGGTATTCGGATACGGACAACGCCGGTCCAAAACAGCAGTGGGATAAAATCGGCACGTTGATGTCAGGATCTTCGGCCAGCGCGCGCATAGCTGAAAGGCCTGTGCAAAATGAATCGATCATAATGCAGTTCCCGCCATTTTTAATGACTGTCATGGCATTATCTTTCAGTTTGCCCACTTCATCTGTAATGTTGCAGGCATACAAGGTGGTTTCACCCTTTTCGGCATCTGCCCGCTTAGCTGCGTCCATATTCGCCCGGACCCGGTCTGCCAGTTTATTAAAGGAACGATCTCCGCCGATCAGTTCGTCATCTTTAATGATATCCACGCCGCCAACCGCTGCTTCATAAAATAATTTTGCGCCAACGTCCGGCGTATATCCGGTGCAGGGTTTGATCATGTTGTTCAGCAATGGTCTTTCGGGAACCCCCAACACTTCCCGGATTCCCTTGATGCCAAATTGAGGTCCTTTAAATTGAGCCGCAAATTTTGCGGGGAAATCCACGTCGAGCAATCTTAAGTACGGCATGGATGTGATATTGCCCGTGATCGTCGCAAAGAAAAGGGGAATGTTATTTTCGATGTTCGCAACCGGATAGCCAATCCGGAAAATATAGAACCGTTTCTGACCTTCCTTCACGTTCATATTAACATTGGCCATATTTTCATAATCCGGGACTTCATAAACGCCCAATATTTTGGAGCAATACTTTTCACGCATTTCATCGGTTTCCGCCGGCACGTCAATCCAGGAACCCGTGGTCTGTTCGATTCCGATACTCGCCGCTTTTAAAACCGGTTCTTCATCTTTTTCCGCTCCCACCAGATAAGTTGCAATGCAGTAATCATCTGCATTGATTCCTTCGTATGTGGGATTGAGCAAGGGACTGTAAAATCTGTTCATTGTTTTCCTCCTGAAAATTTATTTTGCAGCCGCAACATCCCGTGTCGCGACTAAATCCACATCTGTTCCACACAAGTCAGAACAGATAACCGTACCCATTGTTACCGGCGCATTTACACGCAACGTGCATATCTTTTTTGCGCAATCAAACAATTTTTCTTTTGGAATCGCCCGGACCGTTTTAACCGGAAGCATTGCCAGGGTTCCGCCTTCTATTTTCACCGTTGAGGTGAGGACCCGTCGGGGAGCGGTAAATTCATCCCGGGCATAAGCCAGCCCGTTTTTACATTGATACCCTTCAATCTTTTCAATCGTTTTGTCCTGATGAAAAACGGAGATGGTACAGCCTTTTGGACAACCAATACAAATGATTTTTGTTTTTTCTGACATGGTGTACCCCCCTAATTGGTTACTGAAATTTTAAGAAATTCAGGATTGCCTGCGATCATTTTTACCGGAAGCGCCAGTGTCTCCATCGAACCTGGAGCGACGACCTCCCGCTTAAAAGATGCCAGGATATTGCCTTGATCATTGGCGATGGTCATCGCAACTTTTTGAGCCGGATGTTTAACCCGCATATAGAGTTTGACCACTTTATCTTTCCCCGGTTCAAAATCGATCTGTTGGGGAACCACATAACCGATATTATTCCCCGCCTTAACGGCTATGGATTGTGTACGCCGGGTCAGTTGGTTTTTGATATAACAGGCCGCTGAACGTCCGGCATTTTGTGCTTCTTCCGAAACATTATCCACCAGGTCGTGAACGTGAAGCACATTGCCACAGGCAAAAATCCCCGGCACACTGGTGCAGCGTTTTTCATCTGCCAGCGGTCCCTTTGTCACCGGATCAAAAGCGACCCCCGCTTTTTGTGACAACTCATTTTCCGGGATCAGCCCCACCGAAAGGAGCAACGTGTCACAGGGCACGGTGATTTCCGTTCCTGGAACCGGCTGTTTATGGTCATCAACCTCCGCGATAGAAACAGCTGACAGTCGCTCTTTTCCATGAATTTTGGTGATCGTATGGCTTAAATAAAGAGGAATACCAAAATCATCGAGACACTGAACTTTATTGCGCATGAGTCCGGTTGAGTAGGGCATGAGTTCCAGAACCCCTTTTACATTGCATCCTTCCAATGTCATCCGCCTGGCCATAATCAGGCCGATATCCCCGGAACCCAGAATTACAATTTCCTTTCCCGGAAGATACCCGTTAATATTGACATAACGCTGGGCAGTTCCGGCCGTCATCACTCCCGCCGGCCGGTCCCCCGGAATCGTTATGGATTCCCTTGTTCGCTCCCGGCAGCCCATGGCCAGGATAATGGCCTTTGCCTGAACTTCAAAGAGACCATCTTCCCCGTTTTCTGCGGTAATAACCTTGTCTTGCGTCACATCAATAACCATGGTACCCCGTTTGATGGCGATATCTGTCTTTTCCACAGCCTTGATAAAGCGGGTTGCGTATTCGGGTCCGGTCAATTCCTCTTTAAAATATGTTAACCCAAAACCATTATGAATACACTGCTCCAGGATTCCACCCAAGCGTGCGCTGCGTTCACAGATTAAAATTTTTTCGACACCGTTCTTTTTTGCTTCCAGGGCCGCCGCCAGTCCTGCCGGACCTCCACCAATGACGACAATATCATAATTGTATTTTTTCACTGTTGGCGCCTCCTTCCAAAAGGGACAGGTCCTTGGTCTTATCCAACAGAATATTGGAACGTCCACCCCGTTTTGTAATGTTGAGCGGCGTAATCCCCAGCTCTTCTTCTAAAATACCAACGACGCGGGGGCCGCAGAATCCGCCTTGACACCTTCCCATTCCCGCGCGGGTCCGCCGTTTGATGGCATCCAGATTCCGTGCCGGAATGGGCCGGCGGATCGCATCCAGAATTTCGCCTTTACTGATGGTTTCACACCGGCAAACAATGCTGCCATAATCCGGATTCTTTTGAATCAACGCACTGCGTGTCTCTGGATCCATATTTCTTAAAATCACTGGTGCCGGCCGGTTGGGATTATAATCTGGTCTTTCTGAAAAATCTAAATCTTCTCCTGTCTCCCGGACCAATTCCTCTGCCATTCTTGCAATGGCCGGGGCCGATGACAACCCGGGAGATTGAATCCCGATCAGATTGATCATTGCAGGAACCGTTTTGGCATGCCCAATGATAAAATCTTCCGTATTGGACGCTGCCCGAAGCCCGGCAAATGCCGTAATCACTTCGCCCATCCGCGGCATTTTAGGAAAAAGACGGTGAATGGTATGACTGTAAATCTCATCCATTTCCGCACCAACCGTGGCAAAATCCTCACGATCGTTTACTTCCACTGCATTGGAACCGGCCAAAATATTACCTTCTGTTGTCGGCACCATGATCATTCCCTTAGAAACCGGCGTCGGCGGCGAGTAGATACAATGCTTGACATGATCCCCCCATTTTTTATCATACAGGAAATAGGATCCTTTTCTGGGATGAATATAGCCGTCCACTTTTTCGACCATCCCTGCAATTTTATCAGAATACAAACCTGCAGCATTGATAATTACTTTTGGTTTAAAACGGCCAATATTGGTTTCGACCGATTCAATTTTTCCTTTTCGGGTATGAATATTGGTCACTTCGGTTTCCAGAAAAACCTTGACGCCATTCATCACTGCGTTTTCTGCCAGGGCCATGGTTAAATCAAAGGGGTTAATGGTTCCGGTATTGGGATTCACCAGACCATACTGAACTTCCCGGCTGATATTCGGCTCCAGCGCCATCATCTGATCGTGATTGGCAATGTACAAACCAGACAGCCCATTGGTTTTGCTGTTCTCCAATTGCTGTTTCATAATCGCCAGGTGGTCTTCTGTAAACCCGGCAAAAATTGAACCGGTTGCCGGGCGGTAGTCCACATTAAGCTCCCGGCACATTTTTTCATACATTGTGTTTGCTTCCAGGCACAACCTCCCTTTTAGTTTGTGACCATCGATATTATAACCATCATGGACCATGGAAGAATTGGCTTTACTTGTTCCCATGCACACATCACTTTGCTTTTCAACCAGGGTGATATCCAAATGATACCGGCAAAGCTGACGGGCAATGCAGGAACCAATCACACCGCCTCCAATAATCAACACATCTGTTTCCATAAATGCATCTCCTTTGTTTCCACCATTTTTTTGGCTTTTAACGGCCGTTGGCAATCCGGCCGTTTTTGCATTTCTTGGCTCTCGAGCTTTTATGCGTTTAGTATACGACTTTCGAAAATAATAACAATATTGAAAATATTTTCGTATGCCACCCTACTTCATTTTTTTAGCGCCGTCTCCCCAATACTCCAAAGATTTAACGCAGTTGGACCATCCTGCATAAAGGGCTTCCCGTTCTGCTTCCGACATTTCAGGTTTAAAAACTTTTTCGGCTTTACGCGTCTTTTTGATATCATCGTAATCTTTCCAGAAACCAATGGACAGCCCTGCCATGTAGGCCCCGCCTGCCGCCGTCGTTTCCACATTGACCGGTCGGTCCACATCAAATCCCAAAATATCCGCTGTGAACTGGGAAATCAAATCATTTTTAGCCGCTCCTCCGTCCAGACGGATAATGGATGCCCGGGTATCCAAATCTTTATTAACCGCATCCACCATATCCCGGGTTTGATAACCCAGGGAATCCATGGTTGCCCGAATAAGATCATATTTACCAACCCCGCGGGTCATTCCAAAGATTCCTCCACTCACGTTGGCATTCCAGTAAGGGGCTCCCAAACCAGAGAACATCGGCAGCATATACAATTGTCCTCTGGGCGCCGTGGCTTTTTTCGCAAAGTATTCTGTATCCGGACTCGCGTCAATCATATCCAGTTCGTCCCGCAAGTATTGAATGGCTGATCCCGCGTTAAAGACAACTCCTTCAAAAATATAACTGATTTTGCCATGAATCCCCCAGGCAATGGATGTTAAAAGTCCGCTGGATGATTTTAAGGGCGCCTCCCCGATATACATATCAAACACACCGGCCGTCCCGTAAGTCATTTTGCATTCACCTTTATTAAAACAACATTGACCAAACGTCCCGCCCTGCTGATCTCCGATGACGGCTTCAATCGGAAGCGGTTTTTGGAAAGTTGTTCCCGTATGGACATTGCCAAAATGCCCACTGCTGTCCTTCACTTCCGGCATCATGCAGCGCGGTATTCCAAACTTGTCGAGAAGTTCCTGATCCCATTCCAGGGTTTTGATATTATAAAGCATTGTCCGGGATGCATTACTATAATCCGTCGCATGGACTTCTCCTCTGGTCAAATTCCATAAAATCCATCCATCGATATTGGAAAAAAGCAAATCGCCGGCCTCAGCCCTCTCCCTAACCCCATCGACATGATCCAGAATCCATTGTACCTTGGTGGCAGAAAACTCCGGATCACTAACAAGCCCTGTCTTTTCTTGTATGACTGCTTCATAGCCTTCTTCCCGCAATTCATTGCACACCGCTGCCGTGCGGTTGTCCCCCCAGACAATCGCATTGTAAACCGGCAGCCCTGTATTTTTATCCCAAATTACAGACGTCTCCCGCTGATTCGTAATAGCCACTGCCAGAATAGCATCATCGGTGATTCCCGCCTTGGCCTTGCATTTGTTGATGACCTCCGTCGTCGTCGCCCATATTTCTTTTGGATTCTGTTCGATCCACCCAGGGTGCGGGTAATACTGGTTAAATTCATTCTGGGAAATACTCACGCATTCACCCTCATGATTGAACAAAATCGCCCGGGCACTGGTCGTTCCCTCATCGATTGTTAAAATATACTTTTCCATCATAACGTCCTCCCTTAAAATTATGTTATACCCAGGGAAACGTCCGGCCGAAACATCTCCCATCCCTCAAAATAATATATTAATCAATCCGGAAATCCTGCTGCTTTCTTTTTTTCCGCATTAATATATTGCTAATCGTCTCCCGCTTGCTGAAGTTTTAAAATTGCCTCTCCCAGTTGACTGTCAATAATCAGCACATCGATTAATCCTCCCCGAAGTGCGCTGAGCACCGTATGTGCTTTTTTCTTATCTGAAGCGATGGTAATTTTCGTTTCAATTTTTTTATATTTTTCAAAATCCATGGAAATCGTTCTTTCCTTGAGATCTGTATCGCACTCTCTGCCTTGTTGATCGATAAAATGAAGGGCAATATCTCCCACGACGTTCTTTTCCTGCAGCAATGCCACTTCCCTTGACGAGAGATATTCCGGTTTTGCAAGCACGGAATCCAATTGAGGATACAGCGAACCGATCCCTGTAACTGAAATATTAATGCGTTCAAACATCTGATACACGCTGGCAATCATCGGTTCTCTTTTAAGCATATCCGCAACCTTTTTGGAACTCATGAGAGTCTGTGTCGGCAGAAAATAATTTTGTCCGGAAAACGCCTTTGCAATCCGTGTGACCAGCGTGCGCACATCCCAGTCATTGACACAACAGGATAAACTGCCATGCAAAGTGACAAAGGTTGCGTTGACCTTTTGTGCCGGATTGAGATAATTGATCATATGATAAATGGTACTTCCCCAAGTGATTCCCAGAATATCGTCGGACTTGATAATGCGCTGCAAGTACCGGGCCGCTTCCAGGGCAACCAGTTTTTTAACATTATCCGGATCTGAAATCTGCTCGTCATCGTCACAACTCAGTGCCGGTGCGATAATCACATCCTTTAATCCAAAGATCTCCCTTAAATTTTTTTCCAGTTTCAAACATTCCACAAAGGGATCCCTGATGACAAATTCAATTATTTTTTCTTCCTTAGCCCTTTTGAGAAGCCGGGATACCGTCGTGATTGAAATGCTCAATTCATCGGCAATCTCACTTTGGGGAAGCCCGGTAATATAATACATATAGGCTGCCTTGACAACTAAAAAAGTTGATTGATTATACATATCTACTGTCATGCTTCTGACCTCATTTACATTATTATTTATTAATCCCATTATTATTGATTTCCTTTTTTATTTCAATACAGAAAATATTTTCATATCCTGCCCCGGCTCAATTCTTAAGAACACCTCAATCCACAATATTCTGTTTCGACAATCTTTGTGACCCCTATCAAGAGAACCCTGGTCGGTTTGACCGGGGTTCTCTTGATAATTCCTTTTTTATTTTTCTTAAAATCCACCACAATGTTGTCACCGCAACATCTTTATTTGATCAAAGCGTTTATGCTTACTTCATAAACGATACGGCCCAACCGCCGGGAAAGGAAGTTTTTATTATGAAATATAGCGTTAATGAAGCGTGTATCGGCTGCGGCCTTTGCGCTGACACCTGTCCGGAAATATTTTTCATGAATGACGAGGGAAAAGCCGAAGCCATGGACGAAGACGTCCGGGAAGATCTCCTCGATTCAGCTGCCGAAGCCCAGGATAATTGTCCGGCTGAAGCCATTGCGGAAGCATAAAAAAAAGAGGGGGCAATGCCTCCTCTTTTTTTAACCCGAATGGTTCATGCTTTTAAAAATTCCGGGGATGCTGCCGTATCCCTGAGGATTTGTTTAACATTTGCCCCTTCGATATCCAAACCTTCCGCCGCAATACAGCGTGTTTTTTCAATACCGAACAGTTTCATCATCGCCTGAATATAGCAAAAGCCAAGATTCTCCCCGGTATAGCCTCCCGCCGTCGTGATATAAACCGCTTCTTGTGCGTTGCACAATCCCACGGGCCGGTTATCCTGATAGGTAAAGGTGATTCCCGCAACGGCAATATTTTCCAGATACAATTTAAGCACTGCCGGAAACGAAAGATCCCAATAGGGTGCGGTAAAGAGAATCTGATCCGCCCCGGCAAATTCAACCGCATCCTTCAATAACGGATGGTTCAAATTCTGTTCCCCGGTTAATTGCTCCCGCCTGGCAATGTCGCTGACATCCAGAGGGTGCCAGTCTTTTTCGTAGAGCTTCTTGCGGATCACCTGGTCCGAAGTCCGTCCCTTCACGTATTGTTCTCCAGCCACGCAGTTCGGGACTGGGGTCCTCTCACACAACAATCCACCCATAAAATTGTTTTTGCCATTTTTTCCTCCATTCGTCTCGCGTCGGATTTTAACATGATTCAAATTAAAAGCAGTCTGTTCTTTTTCTTGTCTTGCGTGATATAATAGCATAGTAATGATGGGGTCCACCTTTATTATTCAAATTCTTTTCCGGGGACCCGATCCTTTGAAGCATGACACCTGATTGCTCTTCGGGCCATGCTATCCCGACATCATGGAAAGCGAGATCCTCATGAAAAAATATTCCATCAACCTGCCCAAAACACGCTGCCAATCCCTTTTTCAAAAAATGATTCAATCCGAGCAATCGTCGGATCAGGCGGTCCTTCACTTTCAATTGGACGGGGACACCTTTGACGGCACCTATAAAAAGGGGTGTTACCTGCACGTCAAACCTCCCAAAGCCAAGGGCATCCGGGTCCGGGGCAAATGGTCCGAAGCAGGCGGCCAAACGCTTTTATCCCTTAAGTATTCCCGGGAACATCTTTCCCCTCTTGGCGTTCTCTTTTACTTTTTAATTTTTACCGCCGTTTGGTTTTTCGCCGAACACAGCCTGGACAACGTCCCGGTTATTTTGTTTCTCTCCGGCCTGTTGACACTCATCATCACCGGCATTTGGGATTTGGCCTATTGGTTTCTTCCCGCTTACATCAAGAGCCGGAATGTTTTAAAGAAAGATATGCGCACCTGCATTGAACGGCTTCAGTACGCGGCGGATAAGGAAAACAAATCCCCTGTCGGCCATTGATTTACGCATAAAAAAACGGGCTTTCACCCGTATTTTTTATGCTTTATTTTTCCTGCAATTTTCGTACCGTTGCCAGTCTGACACAAAGGGTAAAGACATCCATGGCTGCCTGAAGATCCGGAACCGGCGGCAGTGACGGCGCAATCCGGATCACGGAGTCTCTGGGATCTTTGTGATACGGGAAAGGCGCTCCGGCCGGGGTCAGCGTGATTCCAGCTTCTTTTGCCAGCTGAATGATCGCGGTGGCACATCCATCCATGGCTTCAAATGCGACAAAGTAACCACCATGGGGTTCAATCCAACTCGCAATATCCAGGGATTTCAAATCCCGGTTCAGGGTGTTGACCACCGTGTCGAACTTCGGCCGCATGATTTTTGCATGCTGGGCCATTTTGGCTTTAACGCCGTCCAGATTCACCAGGTAACGGGCATGACGCAGCATATTCATTTTATCGTAGCTGATGATCCGCACATTCATCTGATGCCGGATTTCGTCGAGATTTTTCTGGCTGGCCGCCATCCCGGAAAGACCGGACCCGGCAAAGGTAATTTTAGAGGTGGAGAAGAATTCGTAAACCATGTCGGGATTTCCCGCTTCTTCACACGCGCCCAGGATATCCAGCAGTTCGTCCTGCTGATCGTCGTACAAATGATGAACGGCGTAGGCATTATCCCAGTAAATTCTAAAATCGTCTGCCGCTGGTTTGAGGCTGGCAAACCGGCGCACGGTATCATCCGAATAGGTAATGCCCTGGGGATTGGAATATTTCGGCACGCACCAGATGCCTTTTACCGCTGAATCATTATTCACCAGTTCTTCAACTTTATCCATATCCGGACCGGTTGGGGTCATGGGGATATTGACCATTTCAATGCCAAAGTATTCGGTAATTCCAAAATGGCGGTCATAACCCGGCACCGGGCATAAAAATTTAACGTGATCCAATTGACACCAGGGTGTGGAGCCCAGAACGCCTTTTAACATGGAACGGCTGACAAAATCGTACATGATGGACAGGCTCGCGTTCCCGTAGACCATGACATTTTCCCAGGGGACACCGACCATGTCGCCCATCAGGCGTTTGGCTTCGTCGATGCCGGCGATGTCGCCATAATTCCGGCAATCCGACCCCTTTTCTGAACAAAAATCGGATTTGGAGTTGATCACGTCCAGCATATCGTTGGACAAATCAAGCTGTGCCGTCGAGGGTTTCCCCCGGGCCATGTTAATGGACAGTCCCTTTGCTTTTTCGGCATCGAAGGCTTTGATCAGATTCTGTTCTTCCCGGGCGAGTTCCTCCCGGGTCATCTCTCTATAAGATTTCATGCAATTCTCCTTTATCATCTCAGACTTCGTGCATTATTATACCATTTTTAATCTGCTCTGTCTCCGGCATTTCGTTTCTGGGGTAATGTAAAAGTCTACCAGTTATAAAACCCTGGCAATCGTCGCGTACAACACTTTGGGATCCACCGGTTTGGACAGGTGGCCGTTCATCCCCGCTTCGATGGATTGATCCCGGTCTTTTTCAAAGGCGTTGGCCGTCATGGCGATAATGGGCACCTGATCCGCATCCTTCCGGTTCAGGTGCCGGATGGCAGTGGCGGCCATCAGCCCGTCCATTTTTGGCATCCGAATGTCCATGAGAATGGCGTCATAAAAGAAGGGTTGGGCATGCACAAACCGGTCGAGGCAATCCCTTCCGTCTCTGGCCCACGTCACAAGACATCCCTTCTTTTCCAGCAGTTTCATGGCAATTTCCGCATTGAGCGGGTGATCCTCTGCCAGCAGGATGTGTTTGCCCTCCAGCTTTTCATACGAATTTTCCCGGGTCTGATCCCGGGTCTGGGAAGCACTTTCCTGTTCTTCTTCCCCAACAATGTCGCAGGTTAGGGTCACGGTAAAAGTTGTGCCGACATCCGGCGTGCTCTTGACGGTGATGGTTCCCCCCATCAGCTCCACAATGTTTTTAACAATCGACAGCCCCAGTCCGGTTCCCCCGTCGTTGTCCACCCCGGGGCGATGCTCCTGGGAAAAGGGTTTGAAGATCCCGTCTTTAAGAAACGCCGGGCCCATTCCTGTCCCCGTATCCTTGACAATAATCTGCTCACAGGCTGTTTTCTCCGTCCGGTTAAGACACGCGAAACTCAGGGAGATCTGTCCGCCGGAAGGCGTAAATTTTATGGCGTTGGACAAAAGATTCATGAAGATCTGTTTGAGGCGTCTGGCATCCACCCGCACAATCCGCCTCAGGTTTGTATTGTTGGCGTGAATCTTGAGCGTCACGTTCTTCTCCGCCGCAGCCGGCCGCATCATGGACACCACATTGTCCACCAGATCCATTGCCAGAATGCTGTGGGGCTGCAGCACCATCTTGCCGCTTTCAATTTTCTGAAAATCCAGGGTATCGTTAATCAGACCCAGGAGGTATTCCCCGGAAGCCTTGATTTTTTTGATGTACGCCTTGAGGACCCGCGGGTCATCCTCGCTTTCGGACAAAGCGGCCAGACCCAGAATGCCGTTCATCGTGGTGCGCAGGTCATGACTCATTCTGGAAAGAAAATCGGTTTTGGCATGAGTTCCCTGTTTTGCCTGCTTTAACGCCAAAGCCAATTCTTCCCGTTTGCGTTTTTCCTGATTGGCCATGACGGTAATATCCGTCCGGGTAAGCAAAGCGATCCGGTTTTTGGTATCGTAGACGACCAGCCGCGTCCGTTTGGTCCGGATCTGGCCGTTTTCCAGCGTGTGGTAGACCAATTCCAGAGAGGGTCTCCGGGCCAGTTGCGCCCGGGCGGCATCCAGTGCCATTTTACCCATATAAAGCGGCCGGTCCTCCGGCACCACAACCGTATCGCAAAACTTCCGAATCATTTTGCTATAATCCTCGACCACGAAATAATTTTTTTGCTGCTCCCGGGGATTGTACAAAATGGTAATCTGGCCGGAATCCAGCAAAAGACTTCCAAAGCGGTCATAATCGTATTGAACCGCGGCCTGGAGCGTCTCCTCGAACATTTCCTGATGGTGGACATCGTAACAATATTCGTATAAAATCAAGTCCCCGCTTTCCGGATCCCGCAGAATATTTTGATCGTCCCGCTGCCAGATAATTTGACCCCGGGCGTTTTTGCGGTGGAACAGCACCCCTCTTTTGGTAATGCCCCGGGCGTAATCATCCAAAATATCCTGAAGCCGGTGAGCCTTGATATAATTGGCCTTACACCCTTCAAAGGCGATGGTTGTAGCGGACTGGGCCATGGCCTTCTCTAAGGTAACCCCGGTGGGTAAAATCGGCGGAATCGCTTCCAGCTCTTTGTATTCCATCACCTTATTTTTAGACAGATTCACCACCAGATAGCGCAGCAGGGATTCATCCCGGATCAATTGTTTCTTGCGTTCGATTTCGTTTTGGGCCCGGAGTTCCCGTTCGTTGTCGATCACCTGGGACGTGTAAATGGCGACGTCCGGATTGTCTTTGATGCGGTTGAGCCGCACCCGCAGCCAGTGCAGCGATCCGTTTCTGAAACGGATCCGGCATTCAAATTCTGCCTTTTGCTTTCCCCGTTTAACCGACAGCACACCGTGCCGGTAGGTACTCACCGATTCCGGCTGAATCAACCCCATCTCCAGCAGGGATTGGGGAAAATTGGGCAGCAATGGCGGCAGTTTAAAATCCGCGTGGAGGTTATCCAGACTCTGCAGGGTATTTTCCGCAATCCAATAATTGCCCACGCCAATCCCGGCAAAATCACAAGCTGCCTTCATCGTATCCTGACTTTGTTTGAGCCGGTCCCGAACCTGTATTGCCTCACTGACATCAAAAATTGTCAGGTACACGGTCACGCTGCCGTCCGCCTTCCGGGTTGCTGATGGCCTGGCCTGAAGATACGTTGCCGCCCCGGATAACGTTTGTGCATGAAACGTATAGTCTCCCACCGGGCTTCCTTCCGCCACCTGGTAAAAGGTTTTACGGGCAGTTTCCCGGTCTTCCGGGGCCACACAAAAGAGATGATTGGCGTCAAAAGCGGCCATGACCTCATCCCAGGAACCTCCCACCAGTTTGCAAAATCCATCATTAATAAATTGAAGGACTTTTCCCCCGGTGTCGGGCATTTGGCAGATCACAAGCCCGCAGGTCACATTGGCCAGAAGATCGCCAAACATCGTGTAGGCTTCCTGAACCTCCCGGTTCATCTGCAGCGCCATGGTGTGTTCCTTCACGACCATTTTCTGTCTTGTTTTTTCCTGAATCCGGGTATGGTGCCGGTGTTCGAGAAGAGAAATGGACAACAGTCTGGACGTATAAATGAGGGTATCCACCGCTTCGGGATTGTGTTCCCACCCTTTTTTATGCCGTCCGCAGTCATCAAAACCAATATAACCCTTAAAGGCTCCGGCTTCCCGGATCGCGCAATGAAGCATGCTCACAATGGACTGGGGTTCTAAAATATTCCGGAGAACCTCTGGCAAATCCTGAACTGACGGGCAAAAAAACAGGCCATCCGCATTGTAGCAGTCCATGAGTACCCCGCCCAAATCTTCTTCATAACGCAAATGCTGCAGCTGATCCATCTCCGGGGTAATGCCCTCGTTGCACCACTCAAAGGTATTGTTGCAATAGGTGTCATCTTCTGAATTTTCAAAAATATAAGCCCGGTCTACATCAAAATACTGCCCCACCAATGCCAGGACCTGATGAATGGCTTCCCCGATTTCCGACGCCTGATAGAGAGACTGTAATATACAATCTTTTAATGTGCTGATCGTCATCCGTTCCTTCACAGCAATTCCCCCTTATGAATTCCTTTTTCTTTTTTGCCCGAATTTTTTGGCTTTCATCATATGCTTGTGCAAATACATATCGCGGTCCGCTTCGTTTTCCACTTCCTCTATCGAGCCTTTTGTTTGATTATAAACGGCCTTCCCGCAGGCAATCTCCAACGGAAACATTGCGCCGCTCTCCCGGTTATACGTTTGGGCCCCAGTCCCCATCGCTTCCAGGGCTTGGGCCAGGAGTTGGTCTTCAAGGTGCTCCTTAACGATAAAAACCGCAAACTCATCCCCGCCGATCCGGTAGCAACTTCCCAAATCGTGAAAAGCGTCAGTAATGACCGTGGCCGCCGCGCAGATATGTTTATCCCCGGCGGCATGACCGAATTGATCGTTGACCTGTTTTAGTTCGTTAATATCAAACTGAAGGACCGTCACCTCCGCAATCGTCCCCGTTTTGACCCCTTCGGTCAGCTCTTGTTCTCTTTTTGTAAAAGCTGCCCGACTTCCCACGCCGGTTAAGGTGTCGGTAAAAGCAAGGATCCGGATGGCTTCGGTCTGTTCCGCCAGCCGGGTCTTTCGCAGCAGACGGAGAAACGCGTCGGTGGATACAATAACGGTGAACAGCAGAAACCCGATGCGCATAAAAAATCCCGCGTCACTGGAACCCTGCCCGGTCAGCCGGTAATAAATCAAATCGCCGACAGCAAAAATCAGGAAAAGCACCAGGGCGCTGATAAAAATCCAATGATCCGAACGAACGCCCCGGGTTTTCCCGAGCCGGATTTCCTGGACACACATATACACAATCATCACCGCGGTTCCCGCCAGCGCCAAATGGGTAAGCCATAACATCTCGTGGAAATCTTTGATCCCGGTCCAATTCAGCGTGGTGCTGATGGCAAGGACACTCATCACAACGCCAAAGACCACCCTGGTGTAATGGTGATCCGGTTTGGTCATCAACGCATTTGTAAACTGAATCCCCGGATAAGGCATAATCATTAACAACAAATAATTGAAGCCGTGCAGAAAAGTGAGATCCCCAAACAGCATTTGGGGCACCATGGTTTCCATGCCGCTCCACAAAGACATGCAAATCACAAAGAGCCCCAGATACCCCAACGCCTGAGAATCGTTAAAATCTTTCCGGAACAGAAATGAAAAAATCAGCAGGAATAATCCAAAGATCGAGGTGACCAGGCAGATCAAAAAAGAAGCCAGATGGGTTTCCAAAAACTGCTGATAATACACCCCCTGGGTTTCCAGCGTCATCATGTTAAAAAAGCAGCTGTTATCATGATACACCGGATAGGCGGTTAAGACGATGGTCTTCCCCGCCCATTGACTAACGGGAATGCTGTGAAAACAGCTGCCGTAAGTCTTGCCGGCAACCTTGCCCACCTCCGGATAAAAAGTATAAATGGTTTTGCCGTCAACGGACAGGGTAAAATTAATATTCTTGCTTCGAAAATTCAGGCAAATGTCCCCATCCAGATGTTGGGGCAGCGTATTTTTCAAAATCAAGCCGCCATCGGATGCTTTGGGCAGCTTCTCCAGATTCTTCAAGCTGTCGACCTTCATCCCCGAAGTGGTCCATCCCTGTTCAAAACTGTTGTCATTTTGCGTATCAAAAGGTTTATAATTTTGTATTCCCAGGGAAACGATGATGATGATCAAAACACAAAGCGTCACAATCCCGCCCATCCAGATGTCGCAGTTGAAATAAGCTTTCTTTTCCGTTTTCGCACGCATTGTTTAAACTCCAATTTAGAATAATTTAAAACAGTTACGTTTATTATATCATTCTTGGGGTGAGATGACAAAGTTTTCAGAAAGCTGAAATCTGAAAAGATTTTGCAAAAAACAATTGAATCCCGACGTCAAAAACCGGGCTTCCCGGCGTTGGCTTTGTCGTCCAACGCCGGGAAGCCCGGTCGAATTAAAACTTCTTTATTTATTTTTTAGATTTTTGCTCAGTCGTGACGTCGTTTAAGCATAAAGCCTGCTGCAACAGCTCCACAAACACAAAGCAGGCTGAGGAACAAGGCCGTGTTATCTGCGCTGCTCCCTGTTGCCGGGTTGGTCTGCGCTGATCCCGTAAGGGTTGCCCCAGCTGTTGTTCCCTGCTGTCCATTGCTTGCTGCACTGGCCGTTTCCACAACCGTATTGACAACCGTTTCTCCAGCCGCTCCCTTAACAGGATTGACAACGACCGTTTGATCTTCTGTCGGTTCGATGACCGGTTCCGGTGTCGATTCTGGTGTCGGTTTGGTTTCATCCGTAATGTAAAGCGGATTGGCGGTTACATAGTATTGACCAATGCCATTGGTTTCAATCTGCCAAAGATCACAGATCATTTTGCTTCCCCGCGTGATGCCTTTTTGGGCTAAAACGCTGTAGCCTTTTTCACTCTTTCCTTCTGCTGTAACCGTTCCGCCATTCAGGGCGACTGTTCCGTCACTGCTGATGATCCCTACCCC
The DNA here is from genome assembly GCA_028705955.1 of Eubacteriaceae bacterium. Taxonomy (GTDB): domain Bacteria; phylum Bacillota; class Clostridia; order Eubacteriales; family Eubacteriaceae; genus JAQWCN01. The sequence continues at coordinate 14,400 of JAQWCN010000010.1, read as the reverse complement.
GCGGCCTAAACCGGCGCTCGTTCCAATCGCAGTCAGTGAACCGCCATTGATAACCACACCTTCTTCACCCATAATGCCTTCTCCCCAAGCTCTGTTGGCTTCAGCAGTGGCATAAATATCTCCACCGTTAATGGTAAGATTTTTGGCGTATAATCCTGCAGTGGGGTAAACTGTCCCTAAAGCCGGTTGAAGTAAATTTTTTGAACTGGCCGAGATGTCCCCGCCGTTAATTGTAAGATTATCAGCGAAAATGCCATGTGTCGAGGTTCTTAAATCCGATGAGGCACTGGTACGTTCTGCTTTAACATTCAGTCTGCCGCCATCAATCACCAGATCATGCGTCACCTCAATCGCAGCGTGACGATCCTTGGCCGAAACATCAATATAGCCGTCGCCGTCAATGCGGCCATTCCCCAAAATATGAATCCATCCAGCCGCGTTCATTCCCTTTAAGATAATGTTAATCGGCGTTTCCAGCGTGGCCATCACCACTTCGATTCCCTGATTTTCGGCCTTGAGGTCCTCCAGGGTCAGGGTGTTGGTGTCCTTGTCAAACGTTGCCCCCACAACCTTTTCTGAAAAGATATCGACCCCACCGATGGTAATGCTCTCGACAGCATTCACCACGGCCTGAACAGCCGGGCTTTCCGACAGTGTGACAATTTCCGGAGCAACTGTAAGGGTCACCGGGGATGCTTTTGCCGTGTCGGTTTGTGCCTCGGATTCTGTTTCCGCAGCTTCCGGTGTTTTGGATGCCACCGTCGTTTCCGCCGGTGCTGTCGTTGCTGCCGATGTGGTTGCTGCCGGTGCTGTTACGGCTGCAGCCTTCGGGGTATCGACAACCGTCGCATCCGAAGTTTCCTGAACCGCTGCTGGCGTTTCTACTTCCGCTGTCGTCGTGACCGCCGGAGCCGGGGCTTCAACTGCCGGCGTTTCTGTCACCGGAGCGACCTCCGTTGAACCGGTTTCCTCGGTAACCACCGGCGTCTCTGTGACAACCGGCGTCTCTGCGACAACCGGGGTTTCCTCTACCGCTGCCGGGACGGGCGCCGATACCGTTTCGGTAACGCCGGTTTGGGGCGCAACCGCCTGTTCCTGAACAGGAACTTCATTTTGAACAACCGCCGGCTCCGTCACCTGTTCAACGGGAGCCGCATTTTCCTGGACGGTCGTTGTCTCACCGGCGGCACTGTCCCCCGGTACTTCTTCCTCTGCGAAGATGCCCAAGGGGAACAATCCCAAAACCATCAGAACAACCAGGGTTAAGGAAAGAATCCGGCCCAGCTGCTGCTTTTTACCATACGTCATTTTTCCACCTCCATTAATTATTTATTTGATTTTAATTATATGGCGTTCCCATCTTTTGGACAAGAGGGATTGACACCCTGTCAATGACAAAAATGGCAATTCAATCCTTTTTGGGGGGGGCGTCATGACGCCCCCTGTCGAAAGCACTAACTTCAAGCCTTTTATTGCCTCTGGTGCAGCAGGGCTGCCCCGCCGCTGCCAACTGCCTGATGGGCCGTTGCTCTTTTTCTGCACAATGGATTGACATCTCCGGCAAAATACCGTACAATAAAATAAATTCCGTGAGGGAGTAGTTTGTGCGAAACGCATGGCAAGTCAACATGCTGACCACTTTGGTCTGGCTTGCCTTAATGAACGAGACTCATGTATAGTTTATTTGCTATACACGGGCCTTTTTTCCTGAGTATAGTCAACGCTGGCTGTATTTAGGATTTTTTTATGTCTTGAAAATCAGAAGGGATTGTGTATGGGATTAGTTGAATTAATTTTACTGGCCATCGGTCTGGCGATGGATGCCTTTGCGATTTCAGTCTGCAAAGGGCTGGCACTAAAGAAAGCGGGAATTCGGGAAGGTGTCATCTGCGGCCTTTGGTTCGGCGGTGCCCAGGGGCTGATGCCTTTAATCGGTTATCTGCTGGGCACCCGTTTTGAAAACTATATTCAGATGATCGCACCCTGGATCGCCTTTGGTCTACTCTGTCTGATCGGTGCCAACATGATCCGGGAATCCCTTTCTTCTGAATGTGATACCCATTCCGCCTGCCTGGATGTCAAAACCATGTTTTTATTGGCGGTGGCCACCAGCATCGACGCTCTGGCCGTTGGGATCACCTTTGCCTGCGTCCCGGTGACCGTTCTGCCTGCCAGCCAATGGCTCAACACCGTGTTTGCGGTAATCCTCATCGGCGTGGTCACCTTTGTTCTTTCCGGGGTGGGCGTTAAGGCTGGCAGTTTCTTTGGCGCCCGGTACAAATCCAAAGCCGAACGCTTCGGCGGCATCATTTTAATCCTCCTCGGCCTGAAAATTTTACTGGAAGCGCTGTTGTAGAGCGCTTCTTTTTTATGCCTCTTCCGACTTGTACGGATACACCCTGATGACGTTTTAAAACTGATCGCCATGCTTAAAGAAAAAATCCATTGATACGTAAACTGTCCGGACACTAAAAAAAGAACTGGTATTGTCGTCTGCCAGTTCTTAATTTATATTGCGTATGAATGTGAAGATACTATGACCTACCTTTCAATGAATTGATGCCTTCTACCATGCCAGGATTCCGCCAAGAATACCACTACCCAGGAAAAATGTGATTGCAGCGATTGCCAGACCCATTTTTTTGTCCTCCTTCTTTTTATTTTTATGTTAATGCTATGATAACAGGTTGGTGTCAACAAATGTCCAGCAGAGGTTTTGGATCACTTTAAGTCTTAAGTTTTCTCTCAGCCTCTTGTTGACCAACATACATATCATCAGAATTACACTGCCTTAATACTTGATTTTACGATCCCCATAAGATAAATATCCGCTGTCTACGGCCTTGTGGCACATAATAAATTTAATAAAATCTCCAACATGTTTGTGTCCTCCTTCTTTTAGTCTTTATCTCCTTATGAATGTTTTTATAACACGAATGGAAGGGTAATTCCCATTCCCAGGAAAAATGTGATTGCAGCGATTGCCAGGCCCATGTTTTTGTCCTCCTTCTTTTTATTTTTATGTTAATGCTATGATAACAGGTTGGTGTCAACAAATGTCCAGCAAGGAAAAACCGGCATTTAAGATTGCTTTCAGACTGGGATCCTTTCAAAAAACAAGAACGCCGGCCCGGGCGGATTTCCCGCTTGGGACCGGCGTTTGCCATTTCTTTTTTCTTCTTCTTACTTTTTCACGCTTCAATGCCGTTGGGATCAAACACTGCCGGATCAAACCACAGTGCCGTTTCCCGGTCAAAAGCCTCCTGGGAATCGCAGCAATGAATGAGATTTTCAGCAATGCGTCCCTGGGCATCGGCCGCGGCCAGGGAATCCCTGCCGTAATGTCCCCGGATGCTTTCCGGCGCCGCTACGGAAGGATCTGTCTTGCCCACCAGCTTCCTGGCATTGGGGATAGCTTGGTCCCCGGCCTGGCTGACAATGACCGGAATCATCCTTTTCCCGGTAAAATAAGCGGCTGCCCGTTTTTTAAAGGCCTCCCCCAGCCTGGTGATCACTTCTTCATAATGGGCAAAGATCAGCGGCCGGGTCACGGTTTTGCAATCGGCTATTTCAATGGTAAAACCGTGATCCAAAAAATCCTTGAGAATCGGCCCGACCAACTGCCGTTCCAGTGCGTCAGGCTTAAAGATAATTAAACAGTATGACTTCATGGTTTTTCTCCTCTCTTCAATCCGCCGCTTCATCCGGCGTCCCCATGACCGCGGCCGCATCCGCCAGAGCCTCCTCAACAATCTGGTGCATGTCGTAATACCGGTAACAGCCAAGACGTCCGCCAAAAATCACGCCGGGTTCTGCCGCGGCGCGCTCGGCGTACCGGGCGTACAAGGCATTATTTTTATCGTCATTGACCGGATAATACGGTTCGTCCCCCGGTTTCCAGCTGTGGGGATACTCCCGGGTAATGACCGTTTTGGGCTGATTCCCGAAAGCAAAATGTTTATGCTCAATGATCCGGGTCCACGGGATATCCGCGCTGGTATAATTGACCACCGCGTTGCCCTGCCAGTTGGGGCAATCCAGCACACGGGTTTCAAAACGCAGGGACCGGTAGGCCAGGGGACCGTAACATTCGTCAAAATATGCGTCGACAGGGCCGGTGTACACCACGGTTTTCGCCTGGGCCGTCAAGGCTTCCCGGTGCTTTAAGAAATCCACGCCGGTCTGCACCTCTGAGCCGGAGAGCATCCGGGCGATCATGGCAGTATAGCCCCTGGCCGGAATGCCCTGAAACGTGTCGCTAAAATAATTATTATTGTACGTCAGCCGCACCGGCAGACGTTTGATAATAAAACCAGGCAGCTCTACAGCCGGACGGCCCCATTGTTTTTCCGTATACCCTTTGACCAGTTTTTCATAAATATCCCGGCCCACCAGACTCAGGGCCTGCTCTTCCAGATTCCGGGGTTCGGTAATCCCGGCTGCGGCGATCTGGGCGTCAATTTTCTCCCGGGCTTCTTCCGGGGTCACCACGCCCCACATCTGATGAAATGTATTCATATTAAAGGGCAGGTTATACAACTCGTCCCCAAAACGGGCCAGCGGACTGTTGATAAATGGAATCCAATCGGTAAACAGAGACATATAATCCCACACCGTCTGGTTACTGGTATGAAAGATATGGGCACCATACCGGTGGACTTCAATCCCTTCAACCGTTTCGGTATAAAGGTTCCCGCCGATATGGGGGCGTTTTTCAACCACCAGGCAGCGCTTTCCCCGGGCTGTCGCCGCCTGGGCAAAAACCGCACCGTAAAGCCCCGCTCCAACAATCAAATAATCAACCATCGTACATCTCCCCTCTTTTCTTTTCTCCCGGCAGACGCAGTCCCGCCACCTGGGCCGCATAGATGAGTCCGCTGATGATCAGCACCAGATAAAAGCTGATGCCCCGGGACGCAGAAACCGAGGCGATCAGACTCACCCCGGTAAACACACTGGCATAGACCGATTTGTACATCACTTCCGATATGCCCTGGGCGCCGGGAAGCGGCAGCATGTCCACCGCCGTATAAATCGCCGCCTGGAGCACCACAATGGTCACCCAGGAAGTGCCGGACAATCCGAGGGCCCGGTAAATGGCCCAGGTGATAAAAAACTGGGTACAGCGCTGAGCCAGGGTCATCAAAACCACCTTCAGCATGCAGGCTTTGTGCGCCATAAAAAACAGCACCGCCACGTGATAATCCTCTGCCAGCGCTTCGAGCTTATCCAACCGGCTTGTGTTGTGTTTGAGCACATGCAGCCGCACGAGCAAAGCTTCGACCCCGGTAACGATCCGCCGGAACAGATTGGGACTGATCATAATGATCAGCAAGAGGATAACGACAATCACATTGAGGGACAACCCCAGGGCGTAAAGCGCCCAGTAACTCCCCAAATGCGCATTGAGGACCGAAAAAAAGAACAGGGGAAGGGCCAGGCCCACACACACAAGTACAAATTTGTAAGCCACCGCCACTGTCATCAGAACCACCGTGCTGTCTGCCAAATGGATTTTATCCTTGGACATATAGTACAGCTGCATGGGCTGTCCGCCAGTGGCCGAAGGGGTGATCCCGGAAAAGAAAAAACCGATAAACGAATAACACATGCAGCGCAGCGCCGGGGCCCGACATCCCAAAACCCGGAGCAGATAAAAAATGATCAAGCCTTCGCCGGCCACATAAGCCAGGGCCAGAAAAACGGCCAGGGCCACCCAGCCCGGTTCCATGGTCCCGATAACCGCTCCGATTTCCCCCAGATCATTGTTCCCAAAAACGACATAGATCGTCAGCAGGAACAACGCGATAAAGAAAATAACCGACGCTATTTTTTTACGGTTCATGGGCGATTTCCCCAAAAGCCGTGTCCGCTAAAAGCTCGCCGATCATCCCTTCAAACACCACTTCCGTCCCTGGCAATTCAAAAAAGTCCCGGGGCGTCACCAGTGAGAAATGTTTGTCAAACCATTGGATCCCCTCCTGTTCAAGCAGTCTTGCGATAAAGGACGAACAGGTGTAGTGCCGTTTTTGATAAAAGGGCTTCCCCCAGAGAATAAAAGGCAAACCAATCAGGCAATAGTGATAGTGAAACCGCCGGGTGTAGCAGTCCCGGAGTCTTTCCCTCACCGCATGCTTTTGCTCCGGCGTACAGGCCAGGCTCAAAATTTTATACCCCGCCCGGGGAAACGTCCGGGCCACCCGGGGCAGCTCCTCTTTTTCAAAGCCGGCAAAAATGGGCACTGCGGGATTCCGGCGTCCCACACTGTAAGCCTCTTCCAGTTTTTCATCCAAAGCCAACACCACATGAATATAGTGAAGCCCTGTGGCCCGGCGGATGAGACTAGCAAAAATCCCCGGCGTATCGACGAGGGCAAAATAAAGTTTATCCAATGAAACGCCTCCTCTCTCCATCAATTGAATTTAAAAAGACGCTGCGCGATCTTGTAGCCGCAAATGGTCACCCGGCGCCCGGTTTTCCCGGGCAAATTGGTCAGGGTGCTTAAGGTGTGATATTTAAGCCACTTATACAGTACCGGATCTTTCAGCCGGACAAAACGCCACATTGCCCGCTGCTTGTCCGCCGCTTCGTCATCCCCGATCAGTTCCAGATGAATGTCCGAAATGGACAGCATAATCGAAATGTTTCGCACCAGATACCGCTCCAGTTTCGGGGAAACCGCCCGGGCTTTTTTAAGATCCACACAGTCCAGCAAATATTTGGTTACAAAAATCTGCTGGTCAATGCGCTCCATCATCACCGCTTCGTTGACCGACTGATCGTCCCTCCCCAAAAAATAATGATAGCAGTCCACATCCAGATAACACAAGGTCTGCACATCGGCCAGGGGTTTGTTGGCAAAAATATTATCCACATAAAACGTGTGAAGGGGCAAAACCACTCCGGCTTCCCGCAGAACCGCCGTTCTGAAAAACAGAGCGTGCATAATTAAATACTGGGAAGCGCTGAAATGACCAATTTCCTGCCAGCCCACCACCCGGCCATTCGGGAAAACCCGGCGATAACCCATGGATTTTTGACGGCCTTCGTTCAGGTGGTCATAAACATAATTGCAGATAAACAGATCGACGGGCTGCTCCCCGTCGCTCTGGGCTGTCATCCGGGCCAGGAGTGTTTCAAGGCTTTTTTTGTCCAGCCAGTCATCGCTGTCCACCACTTTAAAATACCGGCCTTCCGCCGCGTCCAATCCCGCGTTGACCGCCGATCCGTGTCCGCCGTTTGCTTTATGAATCACACGGATGTGATCCGGGTAACGGTCGTGCCAGGCATCTGCAAGGGTGCCGGTAGCATCGGTGGACCCATCGTCGACAATGATAATTTCTCCCCGGTCGTCTCCGGGAATCAAGGTTTTTATACAGCGTTCCATATAATCCGCTGAATTAAAACAAGGCACGACAAAAGAGATCACCGGTACGTGACGTTCTGTTTGCTTTTCAGTTGACAGCATTTAACAATTCCTCTCAAGAATAGAATCTATTCTTCCCTTTTATTTTGAGCTTTAATGGCTTTATTATACCTGTAAACCGGATTCTCAACAAGCAAAACTCCTTCCGGCCCCAAAAGATTAAGTGTTTCATAATATAAACGGTTTTGTTCCCGGACAGAAAAAGAACGCAGCGAAGGGTTTTCCCTTCGCTGCGTTCCAAACGGCTTTCTTATTTTTTCCGGCGTTTAAAACGGTCCGCTTTTATTTTGCAATGGGGAACCACACCTGGGTGATCAAATCTTCCGGATCTTTAACTGCCGCCGGATCGTTCAGATAACAATCGAAAGGCGCCGATGCGATATGGTACGAATGATCTTCAATCCATTTAAGGACCGAGGCGTAGGCCTTCCCTAATTTTGAATACACGCCGTAGTAAGTGCACATCGCACACAACCCCGGTTCCAGCCATTTCATTCCCTTGATCCCTTCGATGTGCTTTGAAACAGGGATACACACTTCAATGGCCGCGTGATCATGGTTGAATTCTTCATCCAGATAAAAGGTCATGACCGGCCCTGCCGGCTGCAGCCCATTTTTAAAAATAGCTTCAAAGACCTGACCGATCACGGTTCCAATTTCATCGATCACGATGGTTTCCTTACGGCTCATCACCCACTGGGGCTGAAAGGTTTTTGTTATCACTTCTAATGTGTTTTCTGTTGCCATTGGCTTTCCTCCTGACTGAAGCGCTTGAATTTTTTGTTCAATGCGTTTGTAAAGTTGCCTTTTTTTATCAACTTCACTGTTAATTTCTTCCATTCGCTGATTCAGAAAGTATTTCAAAAGGGACGCGTCCTTATTTTCCATCACCGCTTTGATCTGCTCCAGACGCAAATCCAGATTTTTAAGTTCTAAAATGGTTAAAATATCATCAATCTGCGTCTCTGCATAATAACGGTAATGGGTGGTTTGATCAACACTGGCCGGGTGGATCAAACCGATTTCGTCATAGTAACGCAACGTTTTGGTCGAAACACTTCCAATTTTTGAGAATTCTCCAATTGAGTACATCTTTTTTCTCCCTTCACCTGCATTATAGACCTTCCAGTCAGGGGGAAAGTCAAGTTCAATTCACACCTTTTTTTATTTTTTTGCATGCGCCTTTTTCAGGATTGGATCCCGTCTGATCAATCGACGGCGATGAATAAATAGCAGTGATCCTTTCCGTCTTTGGTGTATTCCCGGGGAACCGTGCTCTCATAATCCCGGGTAAAGGCACGCCGCAGCGTCTGATTTTTCTGATCCGCCCAGACCTGGCACCAGGCTTTTTCGGCAGCATCATTGACATTTTCACCGACACCGTCGTATTGGCGGTACGTTCCCCGGGCCACCTATTCTGCCATCCCGGCAAAGAAATCCGCCTTCGCCACAAAGATCTTGACATCGAAAGCCCCGGTTTCATCCGACTCATAATTGGTATACAGGGAAATGGGTGAAAGCCCCTACCGGGTTCCCAGCAACGCCAGATTATTTTCATCCAAAACGATATTATCCTCGACGATGTTAACCATTTTATGCAGAATAAAATATTCAACGGCCAGGTCAAACCGGCTGCTCCTGGACAAAAGCATCCCCGCCTTTTCCAACAGGGTGCCCGTCGTCTCCAGATCCAGATGCAAGGCGATAGCCAGGGCACAGACCGTATTTTTTTTCGGGTGGTAATGCCGGTTCGACATGATTTTGGAAAAGTGCTGTTTGGTGATGTTGGCCCGGTGATAAACTTCAGCATTTTCTAAATCCCGTTCGATAATCAGCTGAAGCAGGTATTCCTGAAAAGAAATATCCCTGTCGCCAATGGCGTCTGAAAGACTGCTGTCCCCCGCCGGTTCCGACAAAGCTGTCCGCTCCTTGCGTTCGGCAGCAAAACGCTGGTCCGGATCCCCGCCGTGCCTAACCGGACCCACGGTGTAAATGATGTATTGCACATTCAGCCTGAGTGCCGATGTGACCGCCGCTTTTCCCACGGGGATATCCCCGATCTTTTTCCGCTCTGCAAGGAGCGCTGCTTTTCCCGCCGGACGGTCGCCTTTGAGGCGACAAAAAAAGATTGATGGTTTCGCAAAGAAAAACGGTCTGACCAAACACACTCATCTTTCCTCTCCGTAAAAAGAGCCATCCCTTTTGTCCGCCCGGTGAATGAGCACCAGCGTCAGAATATCGATAAAGATGACAAAGATCAAAAATCGTTCTGACATCAACGCACTGTCTGGCATAGACAGAATGAAGTCGTAGGTGCCGTGGACCAAAGTAGGGATAAGAATGCTCAGAAAACGGTCCGTGACGGAACGCCCACCCCGTCCCCGGAGGGCTGCCCATTTCGCCTTGCTGAACCAGTAGCCCATAAAGACAGAAAAAGCCAGATGTCCGGGAATGGCAAAGACCGCCCGGCTGAGGCTGATACCAGGGCCAAAGGAAAAGATGTACATGATATTCTCCAATGCGGCAAAACCCAGGGAGGTCATGGCTGCGTAGACAATGCCGTCAAATTTGTCGTCAAAATAACGGGAGGACCAGACGTACCGATAGATAACCGCCCATTTGACGAACTCTTCCACCAGGGCGACCCCCAGGTAATTGGTTATCACCAGGTTACCCAGGGTGCCGGCAGGATAAAAAGATTCAATCCATCCCGCGAGGAACGACTCCACCATTCCGGCCACGATGGTCGACAGCGCCCCGAGCAAAAAAATTTGCAGCAGCTTGCCAAAGGGTTCCTTGTCATTATCGACGCGGTAGATATAGATGCCCAAAATGATCACCGGCAGCAGGGCGGGGATCAGGGTGGTTTCAATCAGACTGTTCATGTTTTCCTCCAGGGGCGCGTTGACGGGCTGTGGACCAGTCCGCTTTAGCAGATATTACCGCCATTATATCACGATTCTTTTCTGTTAGCCATTCTCAGCGATCGGTGTGTCTGTTCACCCCTGTCCCGAAAGCTTGTCCGCTCCTGGTGCCACCTTTGATTTGCTTGCATTCATCCACCCCGTTTCCCGGCATAAAAAAATAAATCCTGCCCGATAAACCGGGCAGGATTTTTGTAACAATAAAACCAATGGTTTATTGGCGTTTTTTAATGGCTTCTGTCAACACCGGCAGCACCTGAAACAAATCGCCAACGACGCCATAATCGGCAACGTCAAAGATCGGCGCATCCGGATCTTTATTGATAGCAACGATGCAATCCGATCCGCTCATTCCGGCCAAATGTTGAATGGCACCGGAAACCCCGCAGGCGATGTAAAGTTTGGGGGCGACGGTTTTTCCCGTTTGCCCAACCTGATGGGCGTGTTGAATCCATCCTGCGTCAACGGCTGCCCGGGATGCACCAACGGTTGCGCCCAGCGCTTCGGCCAGTTCCCGCACCGGAGCAAAACCTTCCGGTCCGCCCACACCGCCACCGCCGGTGACAATGATATCCGCTTCTTCTAGATTGACGACTTCGCCGGCCATATCGTTGATGATTTCGACGACTTCGGTCCGGATTTGTTCCTTGGTCACCGCGACGGTTTCGTTAATGACTTCCGCCTTTGCTTCTCCCGGTTCACTCTTCTTAAAGACACCCGGGCGAACCGTTCCCAATTGCGGTCTGTGATCCGGACACATGATCCGGGCCATCAGATTCCCGCCGAAGGCCGGACGGGTCCAGACCACGTTGCCGGTTTCGTCATCGATCCCGAGTTGGGTGCAGTCTGCGGTAAGCCCTGTTTTTAAACGGCAGGAAACCCGCGGTCCCAAATCCCGGCCATTGTTGGTCGCCCCAATCAACATACTCGTCGGGCCGTATTTTGTAATGAGTGTGGTCAAAGCAATGGCATAAGCATCGGTGGAGTAGCTTTTAAACGCATCGCCATCCACGGCGATCACCTGATCGGCACCGTGTTCGGACACGGTTTTTACAGCCGAATCAACCGCTTTGCCGATGACCACTGCGACCAGTTTGCCGCCTTGTTTTGCGGCCAGTTCTTTACCGGGTGTCAGCAATTCGATCCCGACGTTTTTGGCCGAACCATCTTCATTTGTTTCGATAAATACCCAAAGGTCTTTTGTTTTTGCTTCCATTGGTCTCCCCCCTATATCACTTTCGCTTCTTCAAGCATTCCAAACAGTTTTTTGGCAGATTCATCGTCTGATTCTTCCTGAATCTTAATGCCACCTGTTTTTTTCTTGGGGACAAAGGTTGATTTCACCTTGGTTGGGGAGCCTTTTAACCCGCAGTGGGTTAAATCAATCGTCGCCAGATCGGCCGCCGTCAACGTGGGGATTTCCATCCGGTTGGCTTTCATCTTCCGTTTGATGGTTGGATATCTGGGATCAAAGGAAGGTTTGGTAAAGGTGACAACACAAGGTGTCTGAACTTTAATCACTTCCGCGCCTTCTTCAATTTCTTTTTTGACCATAATGGCATCATCTTTGACTTCTGCTTCCAGCGCGTACGTGACCTGGGGATAATCCAGATGTTCGGCCAGTTCCGGGCCCACCTGGGCGGTATCGCCATCGATGGCCTGCTTGCCGCAGAAAATTGCGTCAAAATGACCTTCCAGAGTTTCCACCTGTTTAACCGCCTGGCTGATAATGTAACTGGTCGCCAGAGTATCAGAACCGCCAAACGCCCGGTCAGATACTAAATAGGCCTTATCCGCCGCGATACCCAGGCATTCTTTTAGCGCCACTTTTGCATTTTCAGGTCCCATACTGAGGACGACAATGTGCGTGTTGGGGTCTTTGTCTTTGATCCGCGCCGCTGCTTCCAGGGCAAACTTGTCAAACGTATTGACAATGGATGGTACCCCCGCCCGGATCAAAGTGTTCTTTACCGGATCAATACGGATTTCTGTTGTATCGGGCACTTGCTTAATACATACTAATAGATTCATATTATTCCTCCAAATAATAACGATTTTTCCTCAACATATTCGGTATTAATTATAATATAAAAACCACAATTAGTATTCAAAAAACCAGATTTTACAGTAAATGATTTCAATTTACAAAAGAATGAAAATCAATCTTGATGGGGCCTGGCTGTTTTCATCAATCCCGGCAGGCCCTTTTCCCTGATACCATCCTGTTCCGGCTGTGTACCGGAGAATTTAACCGCTGTCTTCTTCTCTTTTAATTGAATTGACATGACATCGCATCCCAACCTGAATTTTGGCCTTGCCGGGTCCCTACAACAGGATATAACAAAACACGGCTGCAAAGTGGCAGGCCGAACCCAGCATGACAAAAATATGGAAAACCTCGTGGAATCCAAAACCATGGGGCAAATTGGGTTTTTTAATGCCGTACATCACCCCGCCAATGGTATACATCACCCCGCCTGCAACCAGCAGAAAGAATCCCCCGGCCGGCAGAGCCAAATACAAGGGCTGCAGGGCAAAGACAGCCGCCCAGCCCAGGGCGATGTACAATGTGGTGTTGAGCCACCGGGGCATATCGATCCAGAAGATCATCATAAAAACCCCCAGGATGGCAATTCCCCAAATGGCGATCATCATGGTCACCCGCAACGTTCCGGAAAGACACAGCAAGCAAAAGGGCGTGTACGACCCGGCAATGAGCAGAAAAATCATGGAGTGGTCGGTTTTTTTAAGCCGGAGCAGTGTCTCTTTGGTGCGATCCACTACCGCGTGATAATAAAAACTGGTATAGTACAGGGCAATCAGGCCGATGCCAAAAGCCAGCACCGAACACAGCGTCGCCGGGTGTACCTGGTGCGTCACCTTCAAAAGGACAAGCATTGCGATCAGACCAAGCAGGGACAAAACTGCACCGATTAAATGGGTCAGGGCATTAATCGGTTCCCTAAAATTATTTTTCATCATTTTTTGCCTCGATATAGTTTTTAATACTACTTAACGTTATTTATTACTATATCACCAGTTTTTAAAAACGTCAAGATGTATTTTAATTTGATTCTCTTTCTTTTTTCGGTTACAATGAAGAAAAATAACTGAAGGAGTTAATATGAAAGACAATACTCTGACAACACTGATTGATCAACTGGATCTCGACGCTCCGGCTCCCACTGCCGGTTTACCAGACATCGATTTATATATGGACCAACTCATTTCCCTGATCGAAACCCAATACCATGCGTACCGCCGGCACCCCGACGATAAGCTGCTGACCAAAACCATGGTGAACAATTACAGCAAAAACAAAATGCTGGGAACTGTGCATAAAAAGAAATACAACCGGGGCCAGATGCTGATGATCACCTTAATCTTTAAACTCAAGGCCATCGCTTCCATCGACGATATTAAAACTTTGTTCCAGGATTTTTCCACGGAAGACGGCGCTTTTGATCCCCAGGCGCTTTTGGACGCCTTCCCCGGCCTGGACGCCCTTCAGGAAACCGTCAACCGCCACTTTAGAGACCAGGCTGCCCAGCTGTCTGACGCCGTAAAAAAAGAACCCGGACTGGCGTCGACGCCTTGTCCGGATTCCACTTTACTTGCTTACGCCCTTTATCTCCAGGCGCTCAATTACAAACGGCTGGCTGATGCCCTCATCGACAGCAACGCATCAGACGGGCCGGTCCTTTCTGAATGAATAAATGACCAGTGCCAGCAAAGCCCCCAACATGAGAACCGCGGCAATCCAGGTCGCTGTTCCCGTGGCCGTCCCGGTTTTAACATTTTTACGAATCCCGGGGGTTCCCGGTTCAGGAACCTTTTCTCCCGGCTTGGTGATTCTCAACGTACAGCTGGCGCTTTTGGCAACGTCCGCGTCGCTGGTGGCTGTCACCACGACGGTTCCGGAGGTTTTGGCCGTCAGCAGCGGGATATTTTCCCCGGCAAAACTCACATTGTTTGTAATGTCCACACTGTCCAGATCCCCGGAAAAGCTCCAGTTGATCCGGGTGCTGGTGGGATTACTGGCTCCCAACA
>JAQWCN010000009.1 GCA_028705955.1 Eubacteriaceae bacterium | reverse complement strand
GTTTCTCGGCCATCACAAGAGTCGTCTGCTCTGTTCTGTCATTTTTATCCATAAGCGTTCATTCCTTTGCTGAAAAATAATCTAACGCTATGTTATTTTATTCATTTCAAAATGTCAATACACCTCACGATATTTAACAATTTATCCTGAGTTGCAGCATAATAGTTTAATGCTATGAATTAGAAAATCAGTTGTTCCTTTTTACCTGAATGCTCCAGATCAAAACTTTTCATCAATGAGAAATGACCTGGTTGTCTGACCCATCCAAATTGACACTGAAATAACTTTGGAATGACCCCCCCGCAGGACCGCTGGAAGTCATTTCATAATAAATCTGATCCCCAGCAAGACAAATATTGTTGACCCAGGAATCAATGTTGTTCATAGTAGTTGAAGGCTCATAGCCCAGACTCTCACCGCTAGGCGTCACCTTTAACACCTGCTCCTCGCCACCCCCATCAAGCCTCAACTTTCGAATATCTGTCGTAAATATATGATCCTGAAGCGCATTGTCAGATCCTGAATAATACAAATAATCATCATTAATAGTAAAGGCCATACCATACGCCGGACCCTGAGCGATACTATGAAGATCACTTCCATCAGTATTCATCACATAAATGGGGGTATTCCCTTTAATTTGAGTACTTGCCGCAGCACAAGTAAGATAAAGCTTTTCATTATAGCTCATAATTCTGATGATGGTATTGTTAAAACTAATCCTTTGCTGTCCATCAGAGTCATCAATTTTCATTAAACCGCCGTCACGAAGGGTAGCGTACAGTTGGATACCGTCACACGTGTAACCTGATACTCCCTCAACAATAATGTTCTCATTGGCTCCGTTGAGATCTGATCGGCACAAGTAAATGGGTTTAGTATTGCTCAGGACACGCCGGATATAATACAAACTATTACCCCAAACCATCAAATCGCCATAATACAAATCAGCGGTAGATGTTTTGATCAAAGTTTCATCACTACCATCCGTTTTGATGCTATATAATCCAACTGTTTTCTCCGAAGAACTGATGTATCCAGGAAGGCCCATATAATCGATTCTGAAATACAGGGTATCCCCTTTAATATTCAAATCTTTGACTTGGTTAATAGAACCCGTTCCCTTGAGGATTTCTGTTTCCCTGTCCTTTGTTTTCTTTGTAATGCTGCCAATAGCAGGTTTATTGGCTATATATACGGTATCCCCATCTGTGAGTACCATACCGTTGTTGGCCAAGTTACCCGGAGTATTACCCATCCCAACGGAATCCTGTTTTTCCTTGTACTGTTCCTGACCTGTGATGGTATACAACATGACGTAAAGTTCCTTCGCCTCCTGATAATCTCCATTATTCTCACACACTTTCGCCTTGCCCTGATAAGCCTCTGACGGTTTGCTGTCAATCTTAATAGCCTTGTCGTAAGCGATTTTCGCCTCTGCGTAGTTACCATCTTCCAGATATTTCTTTCCAAGATCCAGCTGCTTGTTATAATTCTGATTCCGCAGGGAAAAAAGGATCAGAATACCAGCTGTCACAACGCAAAATGCCAACGCGACAATGATAACAATCATCTTAGTTTGTGGCAACTTCTTGTTTCCATTCTTTTTTTGTTTTTTATTATTCCTCCTTCCCAATAGCTCCTCAGTAGTTTCCTGATGATTATCCATGATTTCCTCCCATTATCAAAACATGGTATTTCCGACAATCCACCCTCCGCCTCGCGGTATCTTGTTTAACGCATTCCAGTAATGTAAAACGACAAGATAACACATAATGTAAATGATATCTTAAGCTGAATTATACCATCATTCCAGCGATTAGACAACGAGAAGTCGGTTCATATTTTGCCCGTTAATAATACTGATAAAACTGAAAATAATCCTCCTTCGATCGGCAGTTAAATTTTCTTTCATATCAATTTACCAACCGTCACATCTTCGTTTTCCATTTACTTTTAAATCCCTTTCACCTATAATAAAACTATATAAAGGTTAAAGTAATTTTTACAATTGTTTTTCTCGCGCTGGACCCCTTTCATTTTTAGGTCCTGCACCAAAATCAACAAACAGGAGGTCATCATTATGGGAAGATTAAAAGAACTTCGGAATTACGTCGATCAGGAATTATTGAAAATGACGGATATCGGTAAACGCAAGGGCGCTTACGTTCATCTTTATGGGGTTTCCCTCGCAGCAACGCTGATTTCGGAAAAACGGGGTGAAGAAACAGAATTGGCCTGCATGGCGGCCATGCTTCACGATCTGTATGCCTACCAAAGTGGTTCTTACGACGATCATGGACCCAAAGGAGCTGCCCTGGCGAAATCCATTCTCGAAACGCTCAAGCTCACTTCGGACAAAGAAACTGAGATGATTTGCTCCGCCATTTATCATCACGATAACAAAGAAGTTGTCGACGCTCCCTTTGATGAACTGCTGAAAGACGCCGATGTCATGCATCACACGATGAACGATCTGTCTAAACCCATCAAAGACAAAGAAAAAGCCCGCTACGCAAAGTTACGGGTCGAATTTGATCTGAAGTCAGGTTGGTATCCACCGTCAGGGAGGCGTCACGATCCCCGGTGATGGTCATGGCCTTTTCACTCTGGATGGGATCGAGATACTCCTCTTCAGCAATTGACGTATAATTTGCCGTTATGGTATTCGCACCCTTGAGTATAATCGTCAGATCCTGTTTGTTCCCTTCGGGATAAAAAATGTAATTCTTTTGATCACTGGTATTGGTGTAATGATCCAGGGTAAGGTTTCCGGCCCCATCCCAGCCCCAAATCATTTTCAGGCCATCTCAAAAAACGCTGATCTCACCCGTTATACGCGCCGTCCATTAACGTTTGCATTCTAAGAGAGGGAACCCCGCTCATTTTCCCTTGTTTCCAGCATGATATCAGGGTTCCCCGAATGATTCAATTCCATACTATTAATTGTATCCCATTTTTAAAAACTTTTTTTCTGTTTCCGCATCTGTGCCTTGGCTTCCTCAAACTTATTTTTCACATCTTCCAAATCTTCCCCATCGAGATAGTATGCGATGGCAGCATCACCAATCGCATTTGTTCCAAAAGCAGCGATTCCGGAACTGACTGCCGATCCGGCACCAGGCCATATCAGATTCAAGAATTTTGACGATTGCTGGGCAACCAGCCGAAATGTGAATCCTGCTCCAACAACGCCGCCCAGGCTCAAAATAAATTCTTTGGCCGAATCCATTGAGACATCCCTTCCGCTAAGCGACGCAATCAGGCTAACCAAAATGGCCTGCAAAATGAGTAAAACATAAATATCCGCCACAGGTATCGGCGACAATGCTACGGTCGCGGCCATCCCGGAAAATATTTTGTTCAGATGCTTTGCAAACCGATCGACAACATCTTTTAAGCGGGCAGCCATCCTCAATCCCATCTGTGCCTCATAATTTTGGATGGCTTCTTCCAATATATCAAGTAAAGCCTCGATGTGATACCTGCCGTCAAATTCGATTTCTAAATTTTCAATATCCTTTTCCGGCAGATTATCGATATTGTCAACATCAACTGACATACCGTCCGGCGTTTTCCAGTCGATCAACGATGACACCCCGATAATATCATCAATTTTTAATCCATTTTTGACAATGATTTTCTTGTAGCGCTGGACCACTTCATTGATTTTATTTATCTTATTCTGGGGATATTCCGCCGGATTGGAAAACCGGGCCGGCGCCATTTCATCACACCGGTTGACCACGACAACGATGGGCAGCCGCGCATCATTAATCTTTGAATAGGCCCCGGCTAAATTCTTGAGGAACAAAACATCTGAATCGACATCGTCGCGATGAGTGCAGCTTAACATGAGAATGGCCACATCCGGTGAAAAATGATTGATCTGATCGATGAGCATTTCTTCTGCCGTTTCATTTTGATTGATGCTTTCCGATTCAGCAATACCCCGGGTATCCAGAATCCGCATTAATACTCTGTCCCCATCTTTACACACGTGTTCCTGAACCCCTTCCGTACAGCTGTGGGTGTCGCTAACCCTGGCAACGTAGGCTCCGCACAGGGCATTGATCAAACTGCTTTTTCCCACACCTGTTCTTCCAATCAGGAAAATTCTGGGAGGCCGGTGCGCATCAATGCCATCCATCAGCTCTTTGAGATCCTTATCTCCCAGAATTTTTTCTTTTAACGCGGTCCTCACGTTTTCCGGAATGGCTTCTGGCAGCCGGTCGATCAAGTCTCCAGCCTTCATATAAATCTTTTTCATGTTCTCGATCCGCTGTTCTATTTTTTCAGTATCCTCTTTCAATGCCAACCTCCTTTGGTCCAATTATTTTTGACAATTGTGTCTAAGCTATAAAGCAACACCCCGGGCAGCCGCCACAACAACCAAAACGATCACAACAGGAAGCATGGCGTTCCTGACAATCCGATCGGTCCGTCACAGGACGGCTGTCCCCAGTCATTTTTTCATCACAAACCTTTCCGTATCATTATTTGTAAATATTTTATCACGAATCGCATTGTATATCCATTACACACGAAAAAAAGAATGAGATTATAATCAAAGTATAAATCTGATGGCTGTTAATACATGCATCTAAAAAAACATTGACAAATAAGACTGAAGTGTTTAAAATGTAGCTAGCTACAGAATATAGGAGGAAAACCCATGGAGCAAAAAGATATCGGCCCAATGATGAAAAAAATCAACGAGGAAATTGAACGGAAAGTCAACGGGGAAATAAAGAAATATCATTTGACCCTTGCGCAAGCCCGGGTGGTCTTGTTTTTATCCGAACAGTCGGAAAATCAGGTCCCCCAAAAAGTACTGGAGGATTACCTGGAAGTATCCCACCCCACAACAGTGAATATCGTTAAAAGTATGTGTGCCAAGAAGATGTTGGAAACTTTTTTTGATCAAAGCGATAAGCGGGTCAAAATTGTCAGGCTGATCTGGGGAAATGAAAACACCTACGAAACTCTCAAAAAAAGCGCGGCAGGCATTGAGCGCAAACTCCTGACCGGTTTTTCAGACGAAGAAAAAAAACAATTTGTCAGTCTTATGGATCGAATGTATCATAATATTGTTGTTTCGTAAAACTGACACCATTTTAAAAAAGCCAAAATGTAGCTAGCTACAGAAAAGAAGATTAAATGAATCAATCGTTGGAACAATACAATGCTATGCCGGTGCTAAAATCGGTGGTTAAAAATGCGTTGCCGGCTGTGCTGTCAATGCTGATGGTTTTAATTTATAATCTGGCCGACACCTTTTTTATCGGGCAGACCGGGGACGCTTTGCAGGTGGCGGCAGTGTCTCTGGCAACCCCGGTGTTTCTGGTGTTCATGTCCCTGGGAAATGTTTTTGGCATTGGGGGGACTTCTGTAATCTCCCGGGCCTTTGGAAAAGGGAAAAAAGAATACGCTAAAAAAGTATGTTCATTTTGTATGTGGAGTTGTGTGGCAATTGGTCTTGTGATCAGTGTGGGCTTTCTGGTCTTTATGGATCCCCTGTTGAAATTGATTGGTGCGAGTGCGGATACCTGGGATTTTACCCAGTCCTATTTAACCATTGTCAGCTTTTGCGGCGTATTCGCGCTGTGTTCCAGCTGCTTTTCCAACGTTTTGCGGGCAGAAGGCCAGGCAACCCGGGCAATGGTCGGCCAAATTGTTGGTAATGTGCTCAACATGGTTCTGGATGCGGTATTCATTATGGTTTTCAATTGGGGCGTCGTCGGTTGTGCTTTGGCCACCCTCATCGGGGAAACCGTCGGTGCGTTGTATTATTTTCTGTTTTACCTGCGTGGGAAATCCTCCCTTGGTGTCAACATCAAAAATTTTACTGTGAAGGAAGGGGTAGCGGGCAGCGTGTTTGCCATCGGCATCCCGGCATCGCTGGGGTCGCTGCTTATGAGTGTCTCCCAAATTATCATGAACAGCCAAATGGCAAGTTATGGCGACATGGCCCTGGCCGGCATTGGCGTTGCCATGAAGGTCGGGATGATTACCGGAATGATTTCGATGGGAATCGGTCAGGGGATGCAGCCCTTGCTCGGCTACTGCGTCGGGGCAAAAAACTGGGACCGCTTCAAAAGTTACATGAAGGTTTCATTTATTTTTGCCACGGTCATTGGAACGTCCCTGACCGCCCTGTGCTATGCGTTTGACAATCAAATTGTCAGCTTGATTTTAACAGAACCCAACGCCTTTGACGATGCCGTTCAATTTGTCAGGATTCTCATTTGTACCGGACCGCTGTTTGGAATTTATTATATGTTTATCAACGCACTTCAGGCAATGGGTGCCAGTATGCCTTCACTGATTATCAACATCAGCCGTCAGGGTCTTCTCTACATCCCGATGCTGTTTATTTTGAACGCTGTTCTCGGCATGACCGGCCTCGTCTGGGCCCAACCCGTCGTCGACATCCTTTCGTTTGTCATGGGTCTTGTGATGTACGTCGTGTATTTACGCAGGATGATGCGTCGAGGCGTGGCAGTAAAAGCATAAATCTTTTTCCCGATCAAAACAGTTTTTTAAAATCATAATCTTCTTTACATGGATATAAAAAAGCGTAACTGTTCCGGCACTTACGCTTACGCTTCTTCGATATGATTATCTTTTCTTGTCCGTGGATCGGTATTTCCCATTTTTTTTCTGCACGGTCAACGCCATGCCGTCTCAATCGATAGAGGTATTATTTTCCCAAGTGCTATGTGATGCGAAATACAAAAATTGCGCGTTGTCCAATAAAAAAACCACTCAAACGACCGGTTTAAGTGGTTTTTACTAATTATCGATAATGGTGGAGACAGGGAGACTTGAACTCCCGACCTTCTGAATGCCATTCAGACGCGCTCCCAACTGCGCCATGCCCCCAAAACGAAATTGCTTAATTATAATACCCTACCTCCAGATAAATGTCAATTGCTAAACAAAATATTTTACAAAAATGTTCTGGATCATAGTATAATACTATTAATCAAGTTTTTATTAAGATATGTTTTGGAAAGGAATTGAACCTTGAAATTATATCCGCACATGACCCTTCAGCTTATCGTTATTGCGCTGACGCTTGGTTTTTTCTCACCAGGCACTGTTTATGCTGCCGAATGGGACGCTCAATGGATCTGGCAGAACGATCAGCCGGAACAGCAAACCAGTTTTCAAATTGATTACGATACCCAAATTCAAAACCAGGCTTCCGGTTTTATCTTTGGAGCTAAAGCCCAAACCGAAAGCAATTGTTTCTTATGGCAGTTGTCCTCTGTTACAGGGCCTGTTTTTTTACGTCTCCATCAAAGTCACAATGGCGTGTACACGCTCCTTGATGAGCTGAATGTTTCGAATATCATTCGTGATCCTTTAGGACAGATCCACGTGACAATTAAAGTCAAAAACGGCACGGTAACCACCGCCCTCAACGGTCAGCAGGTGGATTCCCGCTATCTTGGCAGCGCACTCGTCCCGGGAGAAATCGGTTTTCGCGAAGACAGTATGTGGGAACAGGCTCAGTTCAGCAATGTCTGTATCAAAGACAGCGATGGTCAAATCATGCAAACCGAGGATTTTGCCAGTACGGCCGTATACGGAAAGGATGCTCGAAATCATACCCTGACCTTAGGGAATAAAACGCTGTTTTTACCAACACAAACGAATACTCAAAGGATGGATACCTGGATGAATCTGCGCAAAACATTTGATCTTTCAGAAATTCCCTCCACCCTGCCGGCTAAAATCGCTGCCGACAGCAAATACTGGCTGACCATCAACGGTAAACTGGTCGTATTTGAAGGCGGTCTTAAGCGGGGCCCGACTCCCGAGGATACCTGGTATGATACCGTAGATATTGCGCCCTATCTTCAAACCGGTCAAAATACCATTGCGGTGCTTGTTCATTATTTTGGCGTTGATGGTTTTTCACACAACAGCAGCGGCCAGGCCGGTTTCTTATTTGAAGCAAAAAACGGTAACACCCAAATTGTATCGGACAGCACCTGGAAAGTGAAAAAGAACACGGCTTATATTCCCAGCATCAACAGTGATGAAATGCCCAATTTCCGTCTGTCCGAATCCAATCTCAATTACGACGCGAGGAAAGATACCTCTGGCGATGCCACCGGTACAGATTATGATGACAGCAGCTGGGATAACGCCATCACCCTTGGCCGGGCCGGTTCGAGCCCCTGGAATGCCTTATGCGAAAGGACCATTCCCCAATTTAAAAATTCCGGCCTTTTGAATTATGAAAACGCCGATGCTTACAGTGCTTATACTGATGTTTCCACTGAACACCAAACCCAGATCGTCATGGAACTACCTTATGACGCGCAAATAACACCCGCTTTAACCGTGGATGCCCCAGTCGGTTTGGAAATAAAAATGCGGACGAACACTTACAATGATCCAAGTGTTAATGAAAACAGCATTCAAGCTTCCTACATCACAAAAGAGGGTGAGCAATCCTTTGAGGCTTATAACTGGATGAGTGGCGAACAAGTTATTTACACCATTCCCGCCGGCGTAAAGATTCTTTCACTTCAGTACCGGGAAACCGGTTATGATACCCATGTGGCTGGCACTTTTAATTCTGACAATGCCTTTATGAATAAACTTTGGCAACAATCAGCCCGAACCGTAATGGTCAATATGCGGGATAATTTTATGGATTGCCCGGATCAGGAACGGGCGGCCTGGTCCTCCGATTTTACCACGGATATGAAGATCATGTTTTACGCTCTGGACCGTAACGCCGATGCCCTCTACAAAAAAAGTATTGTCACAACCGCCAACTGGATCCAGCCCAACGGCGTTCTTCAAACGGTTGTTCCCAATGGAAATTACTCGACAGAACTGCCCATTCAGAACCTGACCACCATTGCCGGCGTCTCAGATTATTATCTCTACACCGCTGACAACGACACGCTCCGCCAAATTTACCCCGCGTTTAAAAATTATCTTTCCCTCTATAATTTAGGCAGTGACGGGTTAGTGATTCACCGGTCTGGCGGCTGGGACTGGGCCGATCATGGAGACAATATCGATATGGCTCCCATTGAAAATGCCTGGTATTATATGGCCTTAAAAAGCGGTAAGGAAATGGCCGAAGTCCTGGGAAAATCTACTGATATCGGATTTTACGAAACCCGAATGAAAAGTATCGAGTCCCATTATAATCAGGCTTTCTGGACAGCTTCCGGTTATTATCATTCAACCGGCAACGGCCAGCCCGATGACCGGGCCAATGCCATGGCCGTGGTCGCCGGACTGGCGGACAGCGGCAAGTATCCCACCATTACGACTGTACTGACTAATCATAAAAATGCGTCCCCTTTTATGGAAAAATACGTTCTGGACGCTTTAAGCCAAATGGGCGAAATGACAACGGCCCAAAGCCGCATTGAGGAGCGTTATGCGATTATGACCAATTCCGATCAAGCCTGTTCAACACTTTGGGAGTTTTGGAATAAATCCCAGGGTTCTTATAATCACGGCTGGAGCGGTGGTCCTCTGATCACGATGTCCAAATATATGGCTGGGATCCGTCCTGTTTCCCCGGGATACACAACCTGGGAAATTGCTCCTCAAATGGGAAATCTCAATCAAATTGACTGCACAGTCCCCACGCTGCGCGGGGATATTACAACGCATCTTGAAAAATCATCCACTGATGACACCCAAACCTTCACAATGACCGTCAATGTGCCGGAAGAAACCACCGCTTCTGCTGTGATTCCTTGCGGCAAAACGCAAGCCTCTACCGTCCAAATTAATGATACCCTTGTGTATCAGAATGGCCAGGCTGCCGATTCGGCCTCCGGCGTCCGTTATGAAAAAACCGAATCATCGGCCGTTTATTTTACCCTGCAACCGGGGCAATACACGATCGTTCGTACCGAATCCAGTTTTCCGGATGTCCGCGTTCAAGCCCATGTTGAAAACAAAGGATGGCTGGATCCGGTCACCAGCGGCAAACCCGCCGGGACCAGTGGTCAAGGTTTGAGAATGGAATCACTCATCTTAAACAGCGTCGGCGATACCGATCTGGGTATAACCTGTTCCGCCCATGTCGAAGACTACGGATGGCGAAACGATGTCCCGGAAGGGCAGGTGATTGGAACTACCGGTGAAGCCAAACGGCTGGAGGCACTTAAGATCAAGCTCTCTGACGAAGCCTCCCAAAAATATGATATCTATTACCGGGTTCATGCCCAAAATATCGGCTGGATGAATTGGGCCAAAAATGGTGAACCTGCGGGGACGGCCGGTTATGCCTACCGCCTGGAAGCTGTGGAAATTCAAATTGTATCCAAGGGAAACCTCCCACCCGGGACAAATCCTTCCAATAACACTTCCCTTGCGTTTATTCAAAAAGAATCTGCCAATATCCGCACGGTTCATTTTGATTCTCAGGGGGCGGATGCCATTGCCGATCAAAGGCTTTCCATCGGTACGCCCATCTCTCAACCGGAAGATCCGGTTAAAGACGGCTATCGGTTTACTGGCTGGTTTACCGACAGCAGTTGCATCACAGCATGGCACTTTAAAGATCCTGTTACTCAGAATATGACATTATATGCCGGATGGATTGAAGAAAACACCCCGGATGCCGGGGTCAGTACCCATGTTGAAAATATCGGCTGGATGGACTTTGTTCAAAACGGCGCCATTGCCGGGACATCCGGACGGGCTTTAAGAATGGAAGGTCTTATCTTTAAAAGTGAAGGACCCGTTGACCTGGGCATTTCCTGTTCCGCCCACGTCCAGGATTATGGCTGGCAACACGCTGTTCAGGAAGGCATGAATGCCGGCACCACCGGCGAATCCAAACGCCTTGAAGCCATTAAGCTGACATTATCTGACTTTGCGGCGCAAAATTATGATATTTATTACCGGGTCCATGCCCAAAATATCGGCTGGATGGCCTGGACTAAAAACGGGAAACCTGCTGGCACCGCCGGCTTTGCTTACCGGCTGGAAGCCCTACAGGTCCGCATCGTTCCAAAAGACGGCGCTGTTCCGGATTCCAATCCCCCTAACGCTGTTTCAACACCTTATCTGGAAAAATAAAGCATTCCTCTTTCTCATAAAGCTTCTGATTTTCCATGGATCATCAGAAGCTTTTGCTTTGTCCCCGTTTTATTTTATGTTATGATTAAAAAAAAATTACTGAAAGAAAGGAATGCCATGGACTTTTTAACACTCTGTACCCTTGTCATTGAATTTTTGGTTTTTTCCTGCCTCGGCTGGATCATGGAAATCACGCTTAAATATATTCAGTACCACCACTTTATCAACCGGGGGTTTTTAATCGGTCCCTACTGCCCCATTTATGGCGCCGGTGTTGTCGCAGTAACGCTTTTGGTCGGCGGTCTCATCGGCCGGCATGGCACCGTCGCCGAAACTTTTTTGGCAGGCTTTGTCATCTGCGGTGTATTGGAATACTTCACCAGTTGGTATATGGAAAAAGTTTTCCATGCCCGCTGGTGGGATTACAGTCAAAAACCAATGAACCTTAACGGCCGGATTTGGATTGGGAACCTCATTCTCTTTGGGGTTGGAAGCATTGTCATCATCCACTGGATTGATCCCGTGTTTTTTGCGCTGGCCTCCGGTTGGTCCCCGTTTGTTATTCAAGTGGCGGCCATTTGCATCGTCGTCTTGATGGTTAGCGACTACGGCTTCTCCCACTTCCTGATGAACCTGGTTAAACGGGAAATTGATAGTCAAGACGCGGATAACACCGAAGAAATCACCCGTCAGATCCATGCCATGCTGGAAGATAAAAGTCTGCTTGTCCGACGGATTCAACAGGCCTACCCCAATGCGTCGGCCCGGCCAAAGGCCCTCATGGACGAACATCATGCCGCTCAAAAAGCATACAAGGCTGCCGTCAGCAACACCAAACAGGCGCTTAAGGCCCAGAAGGCCTCTGCTGCCGCTGAATCCAAAGTTATTCTAAATAAGGCCAGAACCCGGGAAGAAAATGCAAAAGCCCGTTTAGACGATATTCACCAACGCATCTATAACGACCTGCATTAAACAAAAAAACCGAAAGCAAAATGCTTCCGGTTTTTTTATTTTTATCCCGCCTGTGTAAACTGACTGTTATACAGATCTGCGTAAAAACCATCTTGTTTTAGCAAAACTTCATGGGTTCCGCTTTCAATGATGTCACCATCTTTTAACACCAGAATTAAATCCGCATTCTTAATCGTTGATAAACGATGAGCGATCACAAAAGATGTTCGGCCTTTAGTCAGCGTATCCATTGCCTGCTGAACTTTTAACTCTGTCCGGGTATCCACCGAACTGGTTGCTTCATCCAGAATCAGAAGCGGGGCATTTTCTACCATCGCTCTGGCAATAGTCATAAGCTGTTTTTGCCCGGCGGAAAGACCCACAGTATCATTTAATACCGTATCCAAACCTTGAGCTTGCTGTTTAACCAGCCCCATTAACCCCGTAGTCTCACACACCTCTTCCAGTGTGCTGTCACTGACGCCGGTTTTATTGTAAACCAGGTTTTCCCGGATAGTCCCTTCAAAGATCCATGTGTCCTGAAGGACCATTCCAAACAGATGATGCACATTCTCCCGGGTAATGGCCTTCGTATCCGTACCGTCTATCGTGATCTGTCCGCCATTGATTTCATAAAACCGCATGAGCAGATTGACCAGCGTTGTTTTTCCTGCCCCCGTTGGCCCCACAATGGCAACTTTTTCCCCCGGTGTCACTTTTGCTGAAAAATCTTTGATAATTATTTTGTACGGATCATAACCAAACCGGACATGATCGAAATGAATTTGACCCTTCACTTCTTCCAGTTTTTCAGTCTTATTTATCTCCACATCCATTTCTTTTTCATCCAGGAATTTAAAGACGCGTTCGCAAGCTGCAGCCATGCTCTGAACACTGGTCGCTGCCTGGGATAAATTCTGAAGCGGCTGCGTAAAAAGCCGGATATATAGCATAAAAGCAACGATTGTCCCAAAAGAGATCGCCCCCTGAGCCGCCATAACAGCTCCAGTGACACATACCACCACATACGAAAGGTTCCCGATAAAAATCATCAATGGCATCATTAAGCTTGACATGAACTGAGATTTCCATGCGCAATGATAAAGCTGTTCGTTCATAGGATGAAATTCACCTTTGGCCGCAGCTTCCCCATTATAAGCCTTGACAAGATTAAGACCACCGTATATTTCTTCCACATGACCATCAATTTTCCCAATTTCGTTCTGTTGATCAGTAAAATAACCCTGGGATTTTGAAACAACAATCACCATACAGAAAATACCAATTAAAGCCGCTGCAATTCCTGCCAGAGCCATGATCCAATTGGTCATAAACATCATGACCATGGAACCGCCCAACAAAGCCAGAGATGAAACCATAGTCGAGAAACTCTGATTCATCATCTGTCCGACGGTATCCACGTCATTGGTCACCCGGCTTAAGATATCCCCGGTTGGCGTACTGTCAAAATACCGTAAAGGAAGCCGGTTGATCTTGGAGCAGATGTCCCGGCGCATATTCTGCGTGATGCGCTGGGATACCGTGGCCATGATAAACCCTTGAATATAATTAAGAATAAAGCCAAGCGCGTACAGAATAACCAAGATTGAAGCGATATGACTGATGGATACAAGGTCGATAGATCCTGTCAGCCCATTTGTAATAAGATTGGTCACCTTTGACAATTGTCCAGGGCCAACCAGATTGAGAACCGCTCCACATATTGCTAAAATGGAAGCTAAAATAATCATCCATTTAAAACTTCCAATATATTTAAAGAATTTGGCATACGCCCCTTTAAAATTTTCGCTTTTTTCGCCGCTCATGTTAACGCCGTGACCTGATGGTCCGGCCTGAACCGTTTTTCCTACCCGTTTTTCAGCCATTGGACAATTCCTCCTTTGACAATTGAGACATTGCGATTTCCTGATAGGTTGTACAGCTCTCCATCAGTTCATCGTGAGTGCCGTGTCCAACGATTTCCCCTTTATCCAGGACAATAATCTGGTCAGCGTTACGAATCGTCCCGATTCTTTGGGCAACAATCAATTTGGTTTTTTCAGCTGTTTCTTTATCCAGCGCATCCCGAAGATCACGGTCTGTTTTATAATCCAATGCGGAAAAAGAATCGTCGAAAATCAGAATCTCCGGATCTCTTGCAATTGCCCGGGCAATAGCCAGGCGTTGCTTCTGCCCGCCGGACACATTGGTTCCGCCCTGGGCAATTTCCGCATTATAGGTTCCATTCATTTTTTCAACGAAGTCTGTCCCCTGGGCAATGTTTACCGCCCGGCGAACCTCTTTTTCACCGCCTCGCTCCCTGCCATTATCCCCATAGGCAACATTGGAAGCCACCGTTCCGGAAAAAAGCACCGCCCGCTGAGGCACATAACCAATCCGGTTGTGCAGCTCCTTCTGGCTGTACGCTTTAACATTTTCTCCATCTACCAGAATTTCACCCTCTGTCACATCGTAAAAACGGGGGATCAAATTAACCAAGGTACTTTTTCCACTCCCAGTCGCACCGATAAAGGCTACTGTTTGTCCCGGCTGCGCACAAAAGCTGATCTTTTTAAGCACTTCTCCGCCACCATCCGGATAGATAAAAGATACATCTTTAAATTCAACGATTCCTTCTGTGGTATCCGGAGTCTCCGGTGTCACGGGATCCTTGATGCCGCATTCCGTCCCGATAACCTCTGCGATTCTGCCCGCGGAAACCTGAGCCCGGGGTAAAAGAATAAAAATCATATTTAAAAGCATAAAGGCCATAATCACTTGCATGGCATAATTGGAAAACACGACCATCTGCGAAAATAATGTCAGTTTTGCACCCACACCCGCCGCCTCGATCAGATAGGCACCAATCCAGTAAACAGCAAGGGTCAGCCCTGAATTAATAAATGTCATCCCCGGTGACATAATAGCCATCACCCGGTTGGCCACCATGTTATTATCGGTTACTTCATCGTTGGCTTCAGCAAATTTTTCTTCCTGGTAGGCTTCCGCATTGTAAGCCCGGACCACTCGAATCCCGGTGAGATGTTCCCGGATGATCCGGTTCAATTTATCGGTAATCCCCTGAATTTTACGGAAACGGGGAACCGCAAAAATTAATGTTGCTCCCAGCATAATAATTAGAATAAAAACAGCCACAGCTGTAGCTGTCGACCACTGCCAGGTTTTTCCGGAAATTTTTACAATGGCCCACACCGCCAGAATCGGCGCCTTAATAATCGCCTGTAAACCCATGGACACCAATGTCTGAACCTGAGTAATGTCATTTGTCGTCCGGTTAATCAAACTCGCTGTAGAAAAATGGCCAATTTCACCCATGCTAAAGGATAATGTTTTGTCGTACACCATTCCCCTTAAATTTTTGGCCAAACCCGCCGCTACCACAGCGGCAAAGTAACCAACAACCATGGATGAAGCCATACTTCCCAGCGCGCACAGCATCATAAATGCCCCTTGCACCAGGATGTCGGAAATCTTGCTCCCCGCCGTTTCCACCAGAATGGTGACATTTGACATGTAATCCGGCAATTTTAAATCCAGCCAAACCTGAATCACAATAAAAAACAAACTTGCAAAAACAAAAACCCATTGTTTTTTATTAAAGGTTTTGAATATTGTAATCAATGGCTTTCCTCCTTTTTATCAATTCTTTTTAATCCCACGCGATTAATATCATGCGATTAATATAGGCTTTTTTAATGCCCATCATCCGATGGGCATTAAGTTATTGTTGTGAATCCCGCACTTTAATCAATAAACCGATCAAAGTCTTCTTTTCTTCTTCTGTCAGTCCCGACAAAAGGGAAGCTTCGGCCTGAGCCATGTTTTTTTTTGCCTCTTTGCAGCAGCCAATTCCAGACTCTGTGATCTTCACCATTTTTATCCGCCGGTCTTTTTTGTCCGTATAACCTGTTGTAAATCCTTTTTGTTCAAGCCGGGATACAATTCCAGCTGCTGTAGACTGGGCCACCCGTAAAATCTTTTCGATCTCTTTAAGTGGTCTTTGATGTTCCGGTGTATCATAAAGCGCCAGCAAAACTCCTATTTGTGCCATGGTTAGTCCCTGGGGGCGCATGGCATTATTAGCGTTTTTTTCCAATGTATCGTGAAGCTGTTTGATCAATGCTCCACATGAATCAATTTTTGGCATCGCATATCCTCCTTATCATGGCATAAGTATAGCATGCTATTGGTTTATTGTCAATAGCATGCTGTTGGTTTTTGTTTTAAAAAAATCCCCGGATGCATTGGATCCGGGGATTTTGTAATGTTTATTTTCTCTTCCCAATCAGCTGACGGATAAAATCTGTCGCAGGCTGGGCGATGATCTGATCCGGGGAAGCGTACTGATCGATTCCTCCGTCGGCCAAAACCAGAACCCTGGTCCCCAGTTTCAGTGCTTCCCCAATATCATGGGTCACGAATAAAACCGTAATGCCGGTCTGTTCATAAATCCGTTTTATTTCCGACTGAAGCTGATCCCGGGTAATTTCATCCACGGCTCCAAAGGGTTCATCCATCAGCAAAATCTCCGGAGACGCGGCCAGGGCCCGGGCGATTCCAACCCGCTGTCTCTGCCCGCCGGAAAGCTCGTCGGGATAACGGCTTCGCAGGGTTTCTTCCAGCCGGGTAATCGCCATCCATTTGCTCACGGCATCCCGGGTTTTTTGTTTGTTTTGTTTGTTGAGTAAATTGGGCACATACGCAATGTTCTGCTCCACCGTCATATGGGGAAACAACACGCTTCCCTGAATGGCGTAACCAATATTCCGGCGCAGAGCGATCAGATCTTTTCCTTTTATATCTTCCCCTTCCACAAGCACCCTTCCGGAGCTCGGAATGACAAGGCCGTTAACCATTTTTAAAATTGTCGTTTTCCCACAACCCGACGATCCAATAATGGTCACAAATTCCCCGGCCGGAACCGTCAGATTCAAATCGTGAATGATTTCCTGATTCCCATACTGTTTGCTGATATGTTCATATTCAATTGCTGTTTTCATATGCCGCCCCTATCTTAGTAATCCCGCGGATTTCAAAAAGTTTTCCGCGACATCCCTGGGTTCTTTTCCCTCAGTTTCCACCTGGTTATTCATTTGCGCCATTTGCTGATCCGAAATTTTCCCTGTAAGCTTTTTAAGCACATTTAAAAGCTGCGGATGTTTATTAATAACTTCCTGACGCACCACATTGCCACACATATAAGATGGGTACAGGTGTTTGTCATCTTCCAGCACCGTCACATTGGCCGTACTGAGCTGACCGTCTGTGGTGTAAATACTCATTACGTCAATTTTTCCTTCGTTGATGGCCTGGTACTTAAGGCCGATATCCAGATCCATGGTTCCTTTAAATTTTAAATTGTACGTCTTACATAACGATTGGTATCCATCTTCCCGCTCGAAGAAATCGTAATTTCCGCCAAACATGAGTTTATCCGCAACGGGTTGAAGATCCGAAAAAGTTTTTAGATGGTATTGATCTGCAATTTCTTTACGGACAGCCAGACTGTAGGTATTATTAAATCCGTACATCCCCACCCATTCCATTTTGTATTGATCTTTATACTGCTGTTGCAGATCCTCGAAATGATCTTCTGTATAGGTTCCACCCTCTTTGAGCACCAGGCTCCATCCGGTACCGGTGTATTCCGGGTATAAATCGAAATCCCCTTTTTCCATGGCCGGCTGGATATTTGCTGTTCCTCCGCCAACACCTGTTGTGAGTTCCACATTGAGATTGGTATCTTGTTCGATGAGCATTTTCAGCATTTCCCCCAAGATATACTGCTCCGTCATGGGTTTGGTTGCAATACGAATGGTATCTTTGGTTTGACTCTGGACAAATCCCAGCACACCGATTCCCGCACACACCACCACAGCAAGGGTGATCCAAAGGCCTTTTTTGAAATGTTTTTTGTGACTGGTCCGCCGGGCCATCCGCTTTTCAACCCATCCGAGAATAAAATCCAAAGCAAGCGCCAGAAGCGCAATCAGCAAACTGCCCGCCATGGTCATCGCCGCATTATTGGTTGTAATGCCCCGGTAAATGGCAACCCCCAAGCCGCCAGCCCCAATAAAGGACGCAATCCCGGCCAGGGCAATGGTCATGGTCACCATATTGCGGATTCCGGACATAATGACCGGCATGGCCAGGGGCAGTTTAATCTTATATAAAATTTGAAATTTGGTACTGCCCATTCCCTCTGCAGCCTCCAAAATAGCGGCGTCCACATTTTTAATGCCCGTGTGTGTCGCGCGCACCATGGGCAACAGTGCATAAATGATGAGTGCAATCACAGCCGTCACGTTGCCTACACCAGAAAAAGGGATAAGAAAACCGAGCATCGAAATCGACGGAATGGTATAAAGGAAATTAATCACTCCCAGCGTCGGTCTGGCGGCTCTGTCGTACTCACTGATCAAAATTCCTGTAATGCCACCGATGATCACAGCAATCGCAATGACAATCAGGGATATCTCCAAATGCTCCAACAAAAGCCCGCCAAAGAAATTGCTTCGCTCCCAAAGGATCGTAATCATATCCTTTAACATCATAATCTCCTTTCGATTTCCATTTTTACCCATTGTTTCAAAATGAAAAGCTTTAATTAAATTATACGGGAAAAAGAGATTAAAATCCATCGAATAATATAAAAACACCATCCTGCATTTTGGCCGCCGGTAAATCTCCAGAATGTTTTCCGAATCTCTCCCCTGCAAAAACGCACCTCATGCTTATAGATGGTGTCTGTCTGTGTTCATTTTTTAGTTATGCATTGTGGATCTCTGTTGTAAAACGCTGCAAAACCAGCCGTTCCCCCAATTCATCATCCGATTCGTATTCGGGAATGCCCGCTTTGCGTTTGACTGCGGCAATTTGTTCCTCCACGGTGTCAATCCCTGTCAGGCCCGGCAACAGCAATCCCCGGCGCAGTCCTTTTTCCGCAATAACGCCGTATCGCTTTGGATCCAGTTCAGACTTGTTATTAACATCTTCCGGTTTTCCAAGAATGCTTACCGTTACGGACAGCTGATTGAGTTCCGGTTTTTCAACCGGCATAAAACGGGGATCATACGTCACGGCTTCGATGGCATTCCGGCTTATTTCCTGGGCAATACTGGGCGTTACAGCAGCGATCGTCCCGATACACCCCCTCAATTCCCCGGATTTTTCTATCGTAACAAAAACACCGGCCGCTTCGCTGAGCATTCTGTCCCGGACCGGTGATGGCTCAAAATCAGCCAGGAACGCTTCCGGATCCAAATGCCGGCCTTCTTTAACCCAGGTATCAATGGTTGCCATTGCCAGTGCAACCATTGGATCCCTGGTTGCCAGCCGCTTCTGATGTTCTGTGTCCCGGTCCTTTTCAAAACGGATCAGCAAGCCTTCCTGCGTCGGATCCTCCTCAGACAAATCGTAAGTAATCCAACAGGAAAGATAACCGACTCCAAAAGGCCCTTCGTAAGAAAAAACCTGGGATTTTGTACAAATGCTATCCACAGCCCCCAAAGCCATCACAATCGGTCGAAGGCCACACTGGCCGGCCGGTTCGTACAAAGCTGCCGGCATGGTAAGAATATCGTAATAATTCTGTTCTTTAAGATCGGCAATCAAACGCTTGTCAAAAACCGGCCCTTTAGCATTGTAATGATAAGGGCCTTCGTCTTTCAGACAATGGGATAAATCCGCACTGGCCAGAATGACCGCATCTTTTTCATTCACTTCAATGGCCTCCCGGATGATTCTTCCCATCCGGTATAGTTCGTACAAACTGAGCATGCCAATCGTGATATGAACCACCTTAAAATCAGGATGATCTTTTTCGATGTACGATAAGGGAACCAAACACCCGTGGTCCAACGCAGGGGTCACATC
This sequence comes from Eubacteriaceae bacterium, assembly GCA_028705955.1. Classification (GTDB taxonomy): domain Bacteria; phylum Bacillota; class Clostridia; order Eubacteriales; family Eubacteriaceae; genus JAQWCN01. The sequence continues at coordinate 12,140 of JAQWCN010000009.1, read as the reverse complement.
GTACGTCGCCGCTGTTTTTTGATTGAGAAAAATCGATTGGCAGCCTTCATCGTTGAAACGATCGTGAAGTTCATCCAGCAATCCCATATCACACGCCTTATCGATGCGGACTCCCGGTGCACCAAAATCTGAGAGGTCCCCGGACAGACGTGTTTCATAAAGCACACAGACGCCATCCCTAAATACCGGACCGTGGGGTGTAATACACACGATGGTCCGGGGTTTTGCTTCTGCCACTTTAAGGGCAAGAGCTTTCATTCCCCGCATTGTGTTTAACGCTTTTTCTTCTTCACCCCGTCCAACTTCCGGCACAATCACCGGTGGATGAGAGGCAATGGCGATTCCTTTAAGATACATTTTAACCTCCTGTTTTCTTTATTTTTTTATGCTATACTAGAGTCATTGTAAAATCGAACAAAAGAAAGGATTGATCACGATGTCCGATATGTTAAATCATTACTATTGCGGACAGGAAGCCTTTAACAACCTGCCGGCAGATACGCCGCTACATCAGGCCATTGCCCTTCACCCCGATGCGTATCATCTGGGAACCCAGGGCCCGGATTTTTTCTATTACGATATGCCTCTGCCGCCGCATAAGCCCAACAACCCTTTAGGCTCCATTATCCATACCCGGGGTATTGACCGTTTTTTCTATAATGGTTTTCAATACGCCGCCGGTCATCCTGAGGATCGATCCCTGATTTTAAGTTATCTGGCAGGTTTTAGCTGCCACCACAGTCTGGATACCCAATCCCACCCGTTTATCTTTTACCGGACCGGCCGTTATGACCGTTCCCGGTGGGTGACCCATTTTTATTCTTATTTTCATAAATATTATGAAGTTCTCCTGGACGTGGCTTTTCTTCAGTACCGTTACAAAAAGCTGGCAGCAACCTTTAACTTCAGGGAACTTTTTAGTCCCCAGCCACACACGCTGACTGTTCTGGACAATTTTTATGCCGATGTTATGCGTCACACTTATGGCATTGAAATGCAGCCAGGTGCTGTCAAACGGGCTGTCCGGTCTACCCGGTGGCTGTCTTTCCATTTTTCTGATCTGGACGACTATAAAAAAAATATCCTGCGCCGGATTGAAAAACTGTTAAATGAAGAAATGGCCGTCAGCCGGGTATTCTATCCCATGTTTACGAATGAACGCCTGGTGCTTAATCTCTCCCACAACGTCTGGCACGATCCCTGTACCAATCAGCCTCACCAGGAAAGCTATCCCGATCTTTTTGACCTGTCCGTGGAACAGACAAACCAGCGCTTTCAAATTATAAACCGCTGGCTCACTGATCCCTGTGCCTTTTCCCGGGATGCCATTCATCTGATGTATGGTAACCGGTCGTATTTAACCGGTCTGCCCTGCACAGACAAACACAAAATGACCCATTTTGACATTTTCTTTGAAACCATCCCCCACATGCGGGAAGGTTTCTAAATGACAGTTTTCGTCGTCAAGCCTAAAAGAAGGTCTGAAGCTCTTAAGAACTTCAGACCTTCTTTCTTATTGTCACTCTTTCAGACATGTGTAAAAAGAAAAGGGGGTATCTTTACGATTTTATAATACGCCGGCGGGCTTAAGCTCATCTTAATCCCCCAATTCTTTTAAACATTTATTAATGATTCTATTTTTCGGGTGCCATTGCCGGCTTTCCTTCATCATCCAAAAGAACCGTCAGCCCTGCGCCCCCATTGCCGTAATAATACAGATAAACGACACCGGTCTCCCGATCCTCAAGAATTTTTGAGCCGGATCCGTCCGACCCAGGCTCCTCTAAAACGACCTTAAACCGTTTCTTGTTTTTCTTTTTCACTGATTTCTCCTTTATTTTATTCATAACGTTCGTCAACAATCCGAACGGATTTCTTTTCTGATCTTGGCAGCGAACCAATGTGTCCTGCCTGGGGGATAATTGAAATGCCAATCATCGATTTGAATCGCGAAGCGACCTGCTTTTCAAGCGATTCCAAACTCGCTCCCGGTTCAACTTCAAAACGCAAATAAACAACATCCTTACCGTCTTTATTGGTGACCAATGCATTGTATTCTGAACTGACCCCCGAAATATCCTTGAGTAACTCTTCGATCTGGCCCGGATAGATGTTGACGGCCTTCACTTTGACCATATCGTCCGTCCTGCCCAGAATCCGGTCGTGGCGTGGATACGGCGAGCCGCACGGGCAACGCCCCGGAATAATCCGGCTGATATCATGGGTCCGGTACCGCAAAAGCGGGGCCCCTTCTTTTCTAAAGGTTGTAATGACAATTTCCCCGTATTCCCCTTCCGGCACCGGTTTAAGTGTCTGAGGATCAATTATTTCCATATAAATATAATCATTCCAGTAATGAAGTCCACAATGCAGGTGACAATCAATGGAAATGCCCGGACCGTACACTTCTGTCAGACCGTAAATATCATAAATTTCAATTCCCAATTCTTTTACAATTCTGGCCCGCATCTTATCGCCCCAACGTTCTGAACCAATAATGCCCTTCTTTAAACAGATCTTATCTCGAATCCCCTGACGGTTTATTTCTTCCGCCAGAAGCAGCGCATAAGACGATGTGCTGGCCAAAACTGTGGATTTTAAATCCTGCATCATTTTAATTTGTTTAGCTGTATTTCCTGGTCCCATGGGGATAACCATGGCACCCAAGCGTTCCGCCCCGGCTTGAAAACCAATTCCAGCAGTCCACAATCCGTAGCCTGGTGTAATCTGAATCCGGTCTTTATTGGTCATTCCCGCATAGCTGTATGCCCGGGCAAACATAATGGCCCAATCGGTCACATCCTGCGCCGTATAAGGGATAATCACCGGATCCCCGGTGGTCCCGGATGAAGAATGGATCCGGACGACTTCTTCTTCTGGTACAGCCTGAAGCCCCAACGGATAAACTTTGCGCAGATCATCCTTTTCGCTGAAGGGCAGATTTTCAAAATCATCCATCGTTTTGACATCCTCTGCCACAACACCATTATCTTTAAATATTTTCTGGTAAAAAGGGCTGCACGCATTGACCCGCTTCACACAGTCCAACAATTCCTTAACCGGTTTTTCCATCTTTTCACTCCTAAAATGATTTGTCCTGTTTTGCCTCAATCCATTTCTTTTTTAGTATACAATTGTCACTTTTCTTTGTCAAGAGAGGATCCTGACCCAAGGATCCCGTGTTCCTCGCAAATGGCCAGATTTAAACGGCGCTCCCCGCTCTTTTCAAACCGGACCGTTGCATTTTCCCCACTGACCGCTATGATTTTTCCAGTTCCAAACTGCCTGTGAGTGAGCGTATCCCCGGTTTGCCAATGGGTAACCATCTTTTTCCGGCGATGCTGTCTTTTTAAGTATTTTGCCCCCAACTGGCCAATTGACGGCTTTGGCAGCGTTTTTGATTTTTTCTTTTCAGGTGGTGTTTCATTCATATAAAACGGAATGAACCGGGATACCGGTGGTGCGCTCTTCCCCCGCTCGCTGATAAATTCCAGCTCCTTTTTCGCCCGGGTCGCCCCCACGTAAAACAGGCGCACTTCTTCATTCATGAGTTTCCGCCCTTCCGGAGTATCCTCCAGAGCCGCCTGAGCCGGGAATTCCCCCTCCACCGCGTCAATCACAAACACTTTTTCAAACTCCAGCCCTTTACTGGAATGAATGGTCGACAACGTCACCCCGCCGGGACGACCCTTTTCTCCTTCACCGCGTAAAATGGCCGCCAGTTCATCCATCCGGGTAAAAAATTGTGTCTGATTTTCTGCCCGGTTAGCTAAAATCTGAAGAATACTTAACTTCTGATGTATGTTTTCCTCCCGATACCCATGTTCAATCCGGTAATCCAAATGTTCCCGGTAGCCTAATTCGTCCACAATACGATGAACCCCCATCCCCGGCTTCATCGTTGCCAGCCGTGCAAACCCTTTCTGAGCATGGGCCACTTTATTTTCCAGCCATTCCGGAAGATCCGGTAAATTTAAAAGAGCGTCAAAAACACTGCTGAGCTGTGCTTTATGCGAAATAGCCGCAACATTTTGCCGGGATATGCCGCAGTTCATTTTGTAATACATCCGGGAAAAGATCTCCAAATCTGTCGGATCCTGGGCCAACATAAAAAAATCCCGGATATCCTTAACGATAAAATGGGAAAAAAATAAGGGATTGTGTTCTTTCAGCTGATAGGCAACCTTTTCCCGTTCAAAAAGATCCACCAGAGGAATAGCTGATTCGTTGTTCCGGTAAAGAATCGCCATTTCCTTTCCTTCTTTCTGGACCGCCGTCAGCAAAAAACGATACTCCTCTTCAACTGAATGGACAACTTGATGAACCGGCGGAACCCCTTTGGCATTATGGGTTATCATATGTTTTTGATAACGTTCCTGATTCAAAGTGATAAAATGATCCGATGCCGCCACCAATTGAGCCGTGCTGCGGTGATTGGTTTCCATCAGGAGAACCTCACCTCCCGGATAACGCTGTTTAAAATGCAGCAGTTCCTGGGGATTTGCCCCGCGAAATCCGTAGATACTCTGGTCCTCATCGCCCACCAAAAATAAATTGCCCCGCTGCTCCGTAAGCAGATGAAGAATGGCAAACTGGACGGTTGACGTGTCCTGGGCCTCATCCACATTGATATAACGGTACCGGTCAGTAAAGGACCGGAGCAAATCCCGGTGCTTTCGAAGCAGTAAATACGCATATTTGAGCATATCGTCAAAATCCATTAAATGATTCTGTCGTTTATACGTTTCGTATGCCTGATACAACGTAGGAAAATCCAGATCCCCCACCTTCATTTTATCGATCGTTTTCTGATCGGCCATCCTGTTTTTACACAACGTTATGGCCGATTGCAAATCGCTGATATCACTGTCGTTGGGATAAGCCTTTTGCTTTTCCAGATAAATCTGACGCAAAACCCGGCCATTGTCTTCCAGAATGTCAAAAGCCTTCCGGTTATACCGTCTTTCATAACGGCGGATGACCGAAAGCGCAAAACTGTGGATGGTTGAAAAATCCGGCTGACTTTCCCCTGATTTTCCAAAAATTTTTTCATAGCGCCGTCCCAGATCCCTGGCCCCCGCCCGGGAAAACGTCACTGTAAGGATGGATCCCCGTTCAATCCCCAAACACTGAATCATATACCCCAGCCGGCAAATAATGACTGTCGTCTTGCCGCTGCCGGGTACTGCCAAAAGCAGTGTCGCACCATCCACACGCTGGACTGCCGCCCGCTGCTGTTCATTCAGGTTGATGTGATAGTGTGCCATCATTTTTTCCAGTTGATCCATGCTTACCTCCTTTTTTATTTATTATACCGCATTTTTATATTTCAGGCATAAAAAAGACCGGCACACCGGCCGGCCTTCATTCGTCTTATTTTAATAATGTACCCTTAGACATTCTTATGAATGACATCCACCATAAACCATATCGAGCACAGCACCCAGTTCTTCAATGGTTGGCTGAACCGGATTGGTTGTCGTACAGACATCAGCCATGGCTTTTTTCAAAATCGTATCCCTGGCTCCTTGATAGTCTGCCGCTTCGATTCCTTTTTCTTTCAAAGTTAATGGAATATTCATACTGGCTGACAATTCAAAAATCATACGCACAAAAGTTTCAGGAGCCGTCTTGCCGTCATCGATCAAACGCCCCATCGAATGGAGCAGACGGCTGTATAAATAATCGGCCCGTTCGTTGCGGCCATTAAAGGCGACCACATAAGGCATCACAATCGCATTGGCCAAGCCGTGGGGAATATGCCACTGGGCACCAATGGCGTGAGCCAGACTGTGGGTAATTCCCAAACCGCCACTGTTAAAAGCAATCCCCGCCATACAGGATGCAATCTGCATGCTGGCCTTTGCTTCCAAATCATGACCATCTTTATAACATTTATATAAACTCTTAAATACCAGTTCCGCCGCCTTGGCTGAATAACACCGTGAAAACGGATTGTTACTGGTAGAGACATAAGATTCGATGGCGTGGGTCAGAACGTCCATCCCTGTTGCCGCTGTCGCCCCTGCCGGCACACTTTCGATCAACTTGGGATCCAAAATGGCCGCATCCGGCATCATTAACGTATCTGTGAGCGGAATTTTAGTATTATTTTTTTTATCGGTAATCACCGCGTATTCTGTCACTTCGGATCCGGTACCCGCCGTCGTTGGCAGTGCGATAAAATACGGTTTTTTAATATATTCTTTGCCGAAGAACATTTCTTTAAAATGATAACAATAATAAATGATGGCTTTGGCGGAATCAATGGAGGAACCACCCCCCAAAGCAATCAAAGCATCCGGTTTTTCCATCAGAATGTGGGTCAGTCCCTTTTCAACAATTTCTGTTGAAGGATCCGGTTCCACATCCGAAAAAACATGATACTTAATGCCCTTTGCATCCAAAACATCGGTCACCATTTTTAAAAGACCAAATTTAACCATGCCTTCGTCGGTGACAATGCATACTCTTTCAAAATTATTTTCGCCAATTTCAGAAATCGCACCGATACCGTAGTGAATGGCTGGCTTGACCTGAAAGAAACGAACCGTGTCCATTTTACTCATAATCTCCTCCCATCTTTTGCAAGTTTTCATTTTGCCAATTCAAACTTCTTCTTATTATATCAGGCTAACTCTTAATTGAGAATATGATGTCAAATATTTTACCCATGAGGGCGAGTTTCTACCCTTAAAATGTAAAAATCCTGCCTCTTTTTTTACATAATAAAAAAACCCGGATAATTTCCAGGTTTTCGATCAGCCTTGAAAGGCTGTTATTGGCTACGCACACCCCGCATCGATAAGCTATCTTCAAGCGTTACCCGAATAGTTGGCTCGGATCAGAGAATCCTCCGGCACATAAGGTGACCTGCTTACTGCTGCTTCCTTCCGGACCTGACAGGGTTCACAGGGCCCTATTGCGTAGGGTCCAATCTTCAACACCACTTTCCCGGGGCAGACCAAGAATCAAGTCACCTTTTTGGGGAATTCAACCCTGCTACAGCGGATTGCAGGTTACAGAGCACCGCTACCTCTCCGTCTAGTGCGTTTATTAATTGTACACAAAGCGGATTCAAAAGTCAAGTTTATTCCACATAGGGCTTCCAGCAATCATTTTGAGACGCTTCCAGACACATCTGTAGCAAATTAGAGCTGATCTTGTGGGTAATCGGTGGTAAATCGTCCAGCGCAAAAAAGCCGGAATCCTCTGTTTCACTGTTGGCCTCAAAATGGCCCCCCTCCGGTTCGCAAAGCATCACAACCTTGTACAGGGAAAAGGGCGCTGACTGACGGCTTTTAAGCCAGTCAAAAATCGCCACAAGCCGGGTTGCTTTTGTTATGAGTCCCGATTCTTCCCGCATTTCTTTTTCGACATTTTCTTTCACTGAAATGCCAACATCCGCCCAGCCTCCCGGCAGGGACCACTTGCCTTCAATCCGCTCCTTCACCAGCAAAATCTTTTGATCCTGAATCACCGCTCCCCGAACATCCACCTTAGGGGTTTGATAACCCACTTCATTGCAAAAGAGATCCCGTATTTTTTCTTCACCAGCTTCGGTATATTCATTTAGAATTTCCACCGATAAGTCCCGAAGCCGTTCATATCGCTCAATATCAAACACATTGTGGCTGTATGCCAGCCCGTTTTGTGCCATGGCCTGAAGCTGTCTTGCCCAGGAAAGCCATTTTTCTTCCATTCGTTTTACCCCTGTCCAATGTTATTTTTCTATTATTATAAAAAAATTGTCTTAATTTTAAGGAAAACCCATTATAATAATATTTATTAAACTACAATGGTTCGTGATTAAATAGTTTTCATCTTCATAAATCATCACGACTCATTAAATATTTAAGGAGGAATTTTAAATGAGTGAACCAAAATTTTATATTTGCAGACATTGTGGTAATATTTTAGGCGTTGCCAATGACGGCGGCGTTAATCCTGTATGTTGTGGCGAAAAGATGGAAGTTTTAAAAGCCAATACAACCGATGCGGCAACCGAAAAACACGTGCCTGTCATTACGGTTAACGGCAACACCGTTACTGTGGAAGTAGGCAGTGTGGCCCATCCAATGCTGGAAGAACACTTTATCCAGTGGATTTATCTGGAAACCAAACAAGGCGCACAGCGTAAATGTTTAAAACCAGGGGAAGAACCAAAAGCTGTCTTTGCTTTAGCTGCTGACGATGCTGTTGTTGCAGCTTATGAATACTGCAACATTCACGGTCTTTGGAAAGCAACCGTGTAATTCGATAACGTTATAAAAATACCCCTTAAAAGCAGTGCATTACTTTCTGCTTTTAAGGGGTATTTTTTATCCCATTGCTTCTTCGATCTTAAGCATAGGATCCAGAGCGTTCTTTTTTAATTTTTTAAACATCAGCAGAATAAAGACCAGATTCAAAGCATCTGAAACGACAAACCCCATCCAGATCCAGTCGACACCCCAAAAATAGGAGAAGAGCCAGGAAAAAGGAATCAGCAAAATCATTTGCCGCAGGAAAGACGAAAACATGGAAATGTACGCTTTCCCCACTGCCTGAAACGCATTGGACAGCGGAATGGAGATGCCTGCCGTAAAAAATGAAAAGCTGATCACCCGGAAACACTGCACTCCAAGGCCCATCATATCCGGAGATGCACTAAACAGCGTAAAAATCTGTTTGGGGAACAATTGGAATAATAAAAAACCAACGATCATAATGCATTCACAGACCAGACTGCTCACCTTTGCGTTTGTGATAAACCGCCGGGGTTTTTTCGCTCCAAAGTTGTACCCATAAATGGGCATAGCTCCCTGGCATAAGCCAAACACCGGCATAAAAATAAAGGACTGAACCTTAAAAAAGACCCCAAACACTGCAATGGCTGTCGTGCCGTATTGCGTTAAAATCAGATTGTAAAAGGTCACCATAAAGGAACTAATGCCCTGCATCACGGCCGCTGGAAGTCCCACTTCAATAATATCTTTTACGATCGCTCCCTGGAATTTAAAGCCCTTAAGCCGGGGTTTTAAAATATTTTTCTTACGGAACCGCACAATCGCAATAATATAAACCATGGCCAGAATCTGCCCGCTAACCGTTGCAATGGCGGCGCCTTTTACCCCCATGGCTGGAAATCCCAGCAGTCCAAAAATCATAATGGGATCCAGTACAATATTGGTCACCGCGCCAATGAGTTGCCCGATCATGGGCTGAATCATCTCGCCGGAACCCTGAAGGGTCGCAAAACCGGCCTGGGTTACAATCCCGCCAAAACAAAAAACGCAAACCACTGTCAGATAAACCGTGCAGCCATTAATGATCTCTTCGACATCTGTAAACATCGACACGAAGGCATGGGCGGTCAGCGCCCCGGCAACTGCCAGAACCGCTGACAAAATCACAGCAATCACCAGTCCGTGTTCTGCGATATTTTCTGCGGCGTCTTTTCTTTTTTCACCAAGACGCCGGGAAATACCGGAATTAATCCCCACACCCATCCCAACGGCACAGGAGACAATAATCATTTGAATTGGGAAAGCCAGAGAAACGGCAGTCAGCGCGTTTTCACTAACCTGGGCCACAAAAATGGAATCCACCACATTGTACATCGCCTGAACAAACATTGAAATAATGGCAGGTAAAGCCATTGACGCCAATAAACGGGGGATTGGCATTGTCCCCATTTTATTTTCATGTTCTTGTGTTGCTTCCATTTTGCTCCTTTATTTTTTCTTGTTCTTTTTCTTTTTATCCCGTTTCTTCGAGCTATCTACCGATACTTTACGGCCCTTAATAATCGCGCCGTTGAGTTTCTTTTCAACTTTTTTAGCCACGGCTTCATCAATATCCGCAAATGTAAACTTTCCGTACATGTCAATATCACCAACGGCAGAAGACGGAATTCCTGATTCTCCACAAATGGCTCCCAGAACATCCCGTTTCTTGGCGCCATCTTTTTTACCAACCGTAATGAACAGACGTTTTGTTTTTTCAGGTTTCAGCTCATTTTTACGACCCCGTTCACCACGGTCCCGTTTGTGGCCTTTTTTGCCGTCGTTCCGATGTCTGGATTCCTTGAAATTCACATTCAGGTCCCCTTCGTCCGTCAACGGCAATTTGGAGCGCAGCAATACTGCGGCGATAAACCGGGCGTCATACCCTTTGGCCGTCAGTTCATCCACGATGGATAAATAACGGACCATATCGTTATCGTCCTCTGCCCGGGTGGCAAACCGTTCTTTAAAATGGGCAACCTTAATATCATTGATGACATCGCTGGTTGGAATCATATCCTTTTCGATATGTTTTTTGGTGTAATCCGTAATTTTCCGCAGCTTAAACTGATCCCTGCGCCGGGCCAATGTCAGAGAGAGACCATGCTTTCCGGCACGGCCGGTTCTGCCAATCCGGTGAACGTAGTATTCTTCGTTATCCGGAACATCGTAGTTAAAGACAATGTCCACATCATCCACATCGATTCCCCGGGCGGCGACGTCGGTGGCCACCAAAATGTTGAGCTGGCCTTTTTTAAAACGCCGGAGCACAGCCAAGCGGGATTCCTGACGCATGTCCCCGTGAATTTTATCCACCAGATAACCCCGTTCCTGGAGATCAGTGGTCAATTCATCCACAAAGTGCTTGGTATTGCAGAAAATAAGGGACCGTTTGGGTTTGTACACATCCAACAGCCGGGTTAGGGCCTCGAACTTTTGATGATCATTGATGTTAAAATACTTCTGTTCGATGCTGGGTGCCACCATATCCTTGGGGGCAATTTCAATCTTTTCGGGATTTTTTTGATAAATCTTGGCAATTTTAAGAATCGGTGCCGGCATCGTGGCCGAGAACATCACGACCTGAGCCGGATGATCCACCTGATCCAAAATCAATTCAATATCTTCCCTGAAACCCATGTCCAGCATTTCGTCCGCTTCGTCCAGAACCACCAACTGAATATCGCTGAGGATCAGTGTTTTCCGACGCAGATGATCCATAATCCGGCCCGGCGTTCCCACAACAATTTGGGCTCCCCGTTTCAGTTCACGAATTTGTTTTTCCATTGGCGCTCCACCAAAAACAGCAGCCGCTTTTACATTATCTTTAAATTCCAGAACCTTTTCAAATTCTCCGGCAACCTGAAGGGCCAGTTCCCGGGTTGGCAACAAAACCAAAACCTGTGGTTTTTTGACCGCTGTATCAATTTTTTCAATGGCCGGAATCGCAAAAGCCATCGTTTTTCCTGTCCCCGTCTGGGACTTTCCGATCACATCGGTTCCCTCCATCAGTTTGGGAATCGCCCGCTCTTGTATTTCTGTCATATCTTCAAAGCCCATTTTTTCAATGGCTTTTAAAACGTCTTGATCAATAATTAATTCTTTAAATTTCATTCAGTACCTCTTATCTGTATTTACAAGTAACCATCATATCATGAAAAAAATTGTATGTATATGTCATTTCTGAAAATTTTCAAAAAATATTTTTAAAAAATAAAACGCCATTGCTGGCGCTTTGTTTTTCATCCATCAAACTGCTGTGACACTTTTTGAAGCATTTGAATGATTGGAATATGCTGGGGGCAATGCGCTTCACATTGACCGCAGGCAATACAGTCCCGGGCCCGGCCACTTTCTGCTATCGCGCGGGAATAATGCATCATGGGATAATTTTGATCGCCAAACTGCTCAACCATGTTATACAAAGAGAACAATTTGGGAATATCAATTTTCTGGGGACAGCCATCCGTGCAGTACCGGCAGGCCGTGCAGGGAATCGCCGTGCTCTCCTTAATGACCTGCTGCACCGCTTGAATCACTTTTTCTTCTTTTTCGGAAAGGGGCTTAAAATCTTCCATCGTATTGATATTATCTTTCATTTGGGCCATGGCAGACATGCCGCTCAAAACCAGGTAGACCCCGGGTTGGGATGCGGCGAACCGCAGTGCCCACGATGCCGGGGATGCATTTGGGGCCGCAGCGTGAAACAGCGACGCAATCTTTTCTCCCGGTGCAGCCAATCCGCCGCCCTTGACCGGTTCCATCACAATCACCGGAACCCCATGTTGTTTTGCAACGTTCAGGCAATCCCGGCTGCGGATGGTCGTCCGTTCCATATCTGCATAGTTTACCTGAAGCTGAACAAAATCAACC
>JAQWCN010000067.1 GCA_028705955.1 Eubacteriaceae bacterium | reverse complement strand
ATGTAATCAATGTTCTTTTGTTTGCCCACATGCAGCCATTCGTCCGGTTCTGTTGACAGACGAAGAAAAGGCGGCAGCTCCTGCTTCATTTAAGACCATTAAGGCAAACGGAAAAGCATTAGCAGGTTTGTCTTACAGAATGCAGGTTGATGTTCTCGACTGTACAGGTTGTGGAAATTGTGTAGATGCTTGTATCGCAAAGACAAAAGCGATTGAATTGAAACCAATTGCCAGCCAGATGGACGAACAGGCAAACTGGGATTATGCTATGACTGTTCCGGTAAAAGATGATAAAATGGACAAATACTCTGTTAAGGGTAGCCAATTCTGTCAACCACTGCTTGAATTCTCCGGTGCATGTGCAGGTTGTGGTGAAACACCATATATTAAAACAATCACACAGCTTTATGGGGATCGAATGATGATTGCTAACGCAACCGGTTGTTCTTCAATTTGGGGTGCATCAGCTCCGGCTTCTCCTTATTGTAAAAACGCTAAAGGACAAGGTCCGACATTCTGTAACTCTTTGTTTGAAGATAATGCAGAATTTGGTTTTGGGATGAAACAGGGTGTTCAGGCTATTCGTAATACCGTTGCTGATTACTTAAAGGATATTGCACAGGCAGTTCCTTCAGTAAAAGATGCAGCAGAAAAATGGATTGCCAATATGGACAATGCTGATGAATCCAAGGTTGCATCAGAAGCATTAAAAGCAGCATTAAAAGATGTTAAAGCCGAAGGTGAATGTGCTGATAAGATTAAATTTGTTAAAGATAACGAAGACCATTTCGTTAAAAAATCAGTATGGATTATCGGTGGTGATGGCTGGGCATATGATATCGGATATGGTGGATTAGATCATGTATTAGCTTCCAAAGAAGATATTAATGTGTTTGTATTGGATACAGAAGTTTACTCCAATACAGGTGGTCAGGCTTCTAAATCAACTCCTACAGCTGCGATTGCACAGTTTGCTGCATCAGGTGAAAAGATTAAGAAGAAAGATCTGGGCATGATGGCTGCAACTTATGGTTATGTGTATGTTGCTCAGGTTGCTATTGGTGCAGATAAGAATCAATTCGTGAAAGTCTTAAAAGAAGCCGAAGCGTATAATGGTCCTTCATTGATTATTGGTTACGCACCATGTATTAATCATGGGATTAAAGGTGGGATGGGTAAGACCCAATCGCACGAAAAAGCAGCAGTCGATTGTGGTTATTGGCATCTGTATCATTTTAATCCGGAAGCTGACAAACCATTTAGTTTGGATTCAAAAGAACCAGATTTCAGCAAATTCCAGGATTTCATTATGAGTGAAGTTCGTTATAATTCTTTACGTCGTGGATTCCCTGATACAGCTGATGAATTGTATAAACGTACCCAGGAAGAAGCAGAAAAACGTTATGCTGGATATGTGAAAAGAAACGAAGACTAAAAAATAGTTCCTTTTTGCCGGAGACATTTGTCTCCGGCTTTTTATTTTTCAAAAAATAAAAATAGAGCTCTTTTTGAGCTCTATTTTTTATGATTATTTTAATTGATCGGCTTCATCACAATAATCATTTTGCATGGCGCTTTGGCGGGAAGCCGATTTTTTAAATTTATCAACTTCTTTAACGGCCTTCCTGATAGGCATAAGTGTGCCGGCACCTCCCACACAGCCGCCAGGACATGCCATTCCTTCCAAAAGATAGCCATTGCGTTTACCCGCTTTTGCTAAACGAAGCATTTTTTCACATTCCTTTAAACCTTCAGCGCGATCAATTTTCATTTCGACATCGGGATAAAGTTCATGAACTGTTTTTTCGATAGCATCAGCAACGCCACCAGCAACAGAATAACCTCTGCCTGCAGAGCTGGCATCATCAATTGGTTCAGATTCTTCAATTTCACCAAATTCCACACCCTTTGCAACAAACATTCCCATTAATTCTTCAAAAGTAATGACAAAGTCAACATCACTGCGGACTGTTCTGCGACTGGCCTCTAATTTCTTTGCGGCACAAGGACCGATAAATACAATCCTGGAATTTGGCCGTTCTTTTTTAATAATGCGAGCTGTTGCAACCATTGGCGTGAGTTCACCAGAGATATATGAGGCCAATTCAGGAAAATGTGTTTTAGCCATCACGGACCATGAAGGACAGCAGGAAGTCCCAATGAAGGGATCCTCTCCGTTAACAACTTTATTGACATAGTGATGTGCTTCTTCGATTGCGCCAAGATCAGCTCCCAGTGCAACTTCTACAACATCAGAAAAACCCAATTCGCTTAAAGCTTTTTTAAATTTATCTGGAGTTGCCAAAGGGCCAAATTGTCCTACAAATGCGGGAGCTACGGCTGCAATGACTTCATCTCCCTTTTTGATGGACTGAATGAGTTGAAAGATTTGTGTTTTATCAGCAATAGCACCAAAGGGGCAACTTACCAGACACATACCACAAGAAACACATTTGTCATAATTGATTTTTGCACGTCCAAGTTCATCACTTTCAATAGCTCCTACACCACAAGCAGCAGCACATGGTCTATCATACTGAATGATTGCACCATAGGGACAAGTATCTTTGCAACGCCCACATTTTATGCATTTTTCTTTATCAATAACAGAACGTCCATCTTTTATTGCGATTGCCTTTACTGGACAGACAGAAGTACAAGGATGCGCTAAGCATCCGCGGCAGTTACTTGTAACTTCCAGTGCTTTTGGTTCACAAGCATCACAGGCGAAAGGAATTACATTAATCAAAGGTGGCTCATAAACTTTTTCGGCTATGGCACTTTCCTTAACCCCTTTTGAAATAGGGGAGGGGCGATCTACGGGATAAAGAGACAAACCAATGGCCAGTCGTAATCTTTCGCCGAGAATGGCCCTTTCTTTAAAAATATCATCCCTATAATGGGCTTTTTCTCCTGGAACTATTTCATAAGGAATTTCTTCTATTCGTTGGACGTAATCAACATCATCTTCGTATGCCATTTTTGCAATTGCAGTAAAGACCTGACGTCGTAAACGGGTTAACGGTGTATATATTCCGCGCACAAATGCCTCCTTTTTTAATCTGCCAACGCCATAATGTGAGACATAACTGTTTCCATATTGGCATTTTCAATAATTGAATCCCCAATTTGAACAATCGGGGATTTTTTTCCATGATTTGGGAATCCGATACATTTTACGGGTTTGATTTCAATATTACAATTCAAATGAGTAATATCCCGAACTTCATTAAGATTTTCAATCGAGTCTATAATATCCATTGCCCCTTTCATAACACAAGATGAGCAAACGCAAACTTTAACTTCCAAATTATTCATAGGAACTCCCTTTAATTTTTGAAACTATGAATGGGGGCTGGGATCTTTCCGCCCCGGTTGACAAAAATAGAACTATCGCTTGGATTAACAGCCATTACAGGAGCAGTGCCAAATAACCCTCCGAATTCAGCTTCATCACTAATTGTTTTACCATATACAGGGACTAAACGAACGGCCGTTGTTTTGTTATTTACCATACCAATGGCGGCTTCATCAGCGATGATGGCAGAAATTGTTGATGAAGGTGTATCGCCGGGAATGGCAATCATGTCTAAGCCGACAGAACAGACACAGGTCATGGCCTCTAATTTTTCCAAAGAAATGGTCCCTAAACGCGCTGTTTCAATCATTCCCTCATCTTCGCTTACAGGAATAAATGCACCGCTAAGACCTCCGACTGAAGTCGAAGCCATGATACCACCTTTTTTCACGGCATCATTAAGCATAGCCAAAGCTGCGGTTGTGCCATGAGCGCCACAATGTTCAAGTCCCATCTCTTCTAAAATACGGGCTACACTGTCACCAATAGCCGGAGTAGGGGCAAGGGATAGATCTAATATTCCAAATGGAATTTTCAATCGATCAGCAACCGTTCTTCCGACAAGTTGTCCAGCTCTTGTTATTTTGAAGGCAGTTTTCTTGATAATTTCAGCCATTTCATCAAAAGAAGCATCCTGGTGTTTTTCTAATGCGACCTTTACAACACCGGGACCGCTCACACCGACATGAAGAACAGTATCGGGCTGTCCGACACCGTGAAAAGCACCTGCCATAAATGGGTTATCTTCGACAGCATTGCAAAATATAACGAGTTTTGTGCAACCAATAGAGTCTTGATCACGGGTTAAATAAGCGGTTTGCTTTGTAATTTCGCCCATCATTTTAACCGCATCCATATTAATGCCCGCCTTCGTGGAACCAAGATTAATAGAAGAACATACTCTTTCCGTTGTTGCCAGCGCTTCCGGTATTGAATTGATCAATCGTAGATCTCCACGGGTAAAGCCTTTTGGTACTAATGCTGAAAAACCCCCAATAAAGTTTACACCAACTTCTTTTGCTGCAGCATCCAGAGTTTCAGCAAATGCCACATAATTTGAATCAGCACTGGCTCCGGCAACTAATGCAATAGGTGTTACCGAGATTCTCTTGTTAACAATAGGAATTCCCAGTTCTGTTTCTATTCGTTCACCTTGTGAAACAAGATTTTCTGCAGATCGGGTAATTTTGTCATATATTTTTTGTCGGCATCGTTCTCCGTCCGAATCAATACAATCCAGCAGGGATATTCCCATTGTAATTGTTCGGATATCCAGATTTTCTTGATCGATCATCCGGACGGTTTCAATAATATCTTTATATAAAGCCATAAACAAACTCCTTAAATTGAATGCATGGCATTAAAGATATCTTCATGCTGAATTCGAATAGACATACCAATTGTTTTACTTAACGCATCCATACTATCTTTCAATTCTGTAAAATCACAACTGATTTCCGATAAATCTACCAGCATAATCATTGTAAAGATACCTTGCATAATCGTTTGACTAATATCTTCGATATTTGCATTGTTTTCGGATAAAATTTTAGAAACATTATAGATAATTCCAGTCCGGTCTTTTCCAATGACCGTAACAACTGCTCTCATACGGGTATACTCCTTTTCATATTCATTGATGTTTATTTCTTTAATCTTAAATCAAAAATGGGGATAAAGCAAGGAAAACAATGATAATTTGCTGAAAATATGATATCTTAATTTTAATAAAATAAATTGTGGGACAAAAGAGAACCCGATTTTTATTGACAAAAAGATAATTTTTTGCATTGTATACAAAGAAATAATGCATTAGAGCATTATATAATTTAAATAATTCCATTGAATACGCCGGCTAATCCTGATTAATAGTGGATTTGCCTCATTTAAAACAAAAGATAAAAAATGGACAAAAGAATTAAAATAGACTTGTTTTTTTGGGACACATGGTCTATAATAATATTGTCCCGCTGGGAACAAAAATGGACAGGTTTTTATTTGTGATTAGGAGAATGACATTGGCAGAAGAAAAATTGAGAATAAGTAAAGAGCTCGTGGATTTGCAGCGATTGGTCGTTCCCGAGATAGGTTCTTTAATTGAATTGCGCTACAACATCCTGTCAACTATAAAAAGCGAGGAGCCCATCGGAAGACGTAATCTTGCTTTCGTTCTTGATATGAGTGAAAGACAAATTCGAAATGAAATAGATTTTCTTCAAAATCAAAAATTAGTCAAGGTGGAACGTCAAGGTGTTGTTTTAACTGAAATAGGACATGACATTATCATCCAATTAAAACGAATGCTTTATACATATAATGGGTTGGAACAGCTTGAAAAACAATTAGAGACGCAATTGCATCTCAAAAAAGCAATTGTTTCACCAGGTGATATTGACATGAACTATCAAGTCCTCAATTTTATGGGACGTAGTGCGGCGCAATATGTCTTATCTGTTATGAAATATAAAGATGTTTTGGCATTAACAGGAGGGGCAAGTACTGCGGCTGTATCAGAGCAGATGAAGGAATCGGTTTATCCGGATGTGTATGTGATTCCAGCCAGAGGCGGAATTGGGAAAAGTCATTCAACACAAGCCAATAATGTTGTTGCTGAAATGGGCCTCAAATTGCATGCCAATTATGAATTACTTCATTTACCGGATAATATTGACAGTCGGTTATTAGATGCATTAAAAGATTATCCAGAAATCAAACGTGTTTTTGATAAAATGGAAGATATTGATGTTTTTGTTTTTGGTATTGGCAGGGCTGATGTGTTAGCAGATTGGAGAAATTTGCCATTTGCCAAAAAACAGAAAATATTAGATGCAGGAGCGGTAAGTGAGTCTTTTGGTCATTACTTTGATATTAATGGCCATGTTGTATCCCCCTCAAGTACCATTGGCGTCAGTATTGAAAATTACCGGGAAATTCCGCATGCTATTGGCATTGCAGGAGGGACATCAAAGGCCGAGGCTATCATTGGGGTATGCCGGGTAAAACCAAATATGGTGTTAATAACGGATGAAAGCGCAGCGAAAGAAATCGTCCGGAAATTAAATAAATAGAATTATTTATAAGGAGGCAGATGAAATGTCTGTAAAAGTTGCAATTAATGGTTTTGGAAGAATTGGTCGTTTGGCATTCAGACAAATGTTTGGTGCTGAAGGTTACGAAGTCGTAGCTATTAATGATTTGACGAGTCCAACAATGTTAGCTCATTTATTAAAATATGATTCAGCTCATGGTAAATATGAACTTGCCGATAAAGTTGAAGCAAAAGAATCCTCAATTGTTGTTGATGGAAAAGAAATTGAAATTTATGCAGAAGCAGATCCTTCTAAATTACCATGGGGTAAAATTGGTGTGGACGTTGTATTAGAATGTACCGGATTCTTTACATCTAAAGAAAAAGCAACCGCTCATTTAACAGCAGGTGCAAAGAAAGTTGTTATTTCTGCACCAGCAGGTAATGATTTGCCAACTATTGTATATAATGTTAATCATGATATTTTGACAAAAGAAGATAAGATTATTTCTGCTGCTTCCTGTACGACCAACTGCTTGGCACCTATGGCAAAAGCATTAAATGAATTGGCACCAATTCAGTCTGGTATTATGTGTACAATTCATGCATATACTGGTGACCAGATGACTCTTGATGGACCCCAGAGAAAAGGCAATTTAAGAAGAGCTCGGGCCGCAGCTGTTAATATCGTTCCAGCCAGTTCTGGTGCAGCAAAAGCAATTGGTTTGGTTATTCCGGAACTTAATGGAAAACTTATTGGGGCTGCACAACGTGTTCCTACACCAGACGGTTCAACCACTATTTTGACTGCTGTTGTAAAGGGCAATGTTTCAGTTGATCAAATTAATGCTGCTATGAAAGCTGCCAGTAACGAATCTTTTGGCTACAATACAGATGAAATTGTATCCAGTGATATCGTTGGTATGCGCTTTGGTTCATTATTTGACGAAACTCAGACCATGGTATTGCCTTTAGATAATGGGACAACTGAAGTTCAGGTCGTTTCATGGTATGATAATGAAAATTCTTATACCAGTCAGATGGTCAGAACCATTAAATACTTTGCAGAATTAGGTTAATACTACTTTACAAACTATTAGAATCTGCCCCGTGATTGGTAGGTTTGATAATCTAGGGGTCGCAGTGACGACTCCTATTTTATTATGAGGAGGAAATTATGAAGAAGACAGTTAAAGATATTGATTTGAAGGGTAAGAAAGTTTTAATGCGGGCAGATTTTAACGTCCCGCTTAATGATCAGCTGGAAATTACAGATGATACGCGTATTCAAGCTGCTCTTCCAACGATTAAATATATTTTGGATCAAGGGGCTTCATTGATTCTCATGTCACACTTAGGACGCCCTAAAAATGAACCGGATTCAAAGTTTTCACTGGCTCCTGTTGCTAAAAAATTATCCGAAGTGTTAGGATTGAATGTTATCTTTAACGATGACGGTGAAGTTGTAGGACAGATAACCAAAGATGCAGCTTCAGCTTTGAAGCCAGGTCAGGTTTTGCTTTTACAGAATACTCGTTTCAGACCCGAAGAAAAGAAAAACGATGCAGGATTTGCCAAGGAATTAGCGAGTCTTGGAGATGTTTTTGTTGATGATGCTTTTGGATCATGCCACCGTGCGCATGCTTCAACAGCTGGAGTTGCTCAATATTTGCCATC
>JAQWCN010000008.1:26015-33019 GCA_028705955.1 Eubacteriaceae bacterium | reverse complement strand
TATTTCGCGGACGGCGCCGGCGGGATGGAAACCCGCCGGTTTATAATCCTGAAAGCGGTGGAACACCGCTACGGCGAAAAGGTGGCCAAGGCAAGGGCCGAGACGGCCAAAGTGGACATAGAAGGAGGCCCGGCCTCATTCTGGGGAAAAGAGTCGAAAAAGATGTATTAAAAAACGGCTATTCCGGTTAGTTATACGAATGATTTTGTGGCTGTCTGTTTGATGCGGGCAGCGCTTCTTATGGTTTAGCGTTTATAAATTCTGTTGAGTTCTCTCAGCCAGTCGGTATCAATGGACTGAAGGCTTTCTTCTGTCGTTCTAAAGGTCCAGTTGCCTTCGGCACGGCCGGGACGGTTCATTTTGGTATCCCCGCCATAACCACAGAGATCCTGGATTGGGACGATGGCAACTTTGGCTGGACTCTGCCACAAACAACGGATAAAAGCATGACATGATGGGCTATCGGAGCCTCCTTGTTGCCAGGCTTCATCAAGGCAAGGGTAATTTATATAATCAAAAGCATAGTCCCGTTGGCCAGGTGCTAATTCCCATAAATAACCCAATAGCGTGTCATTGTCGTGGGTTCCGGTATAAGCCACGGTATTGCTGGCGTAATTATGAGGATAGTGAATATTGTCGCCATCCTCAATAAATGCAAATTGCATGACTCGCATGCCTGGAAAACCGGTATCTTCCAGGAGGGTTCGGACGCCATCGTCAACGACACCAAGGTCTTCAGCAATAATGCGTGGTTTTGAAAAATCAAATTGTTTAAAGACTTCATCAAAGAATTTCATGGATGGACCCGGGAGCCATTCTCCGTTGCGTGCCGTTTCGGCGTCGCCTGGGACGGACCAGTAGGCAGAAAAAGCGCGAAAGTGATCAATGCGGACCGTGTCAAAAAGCCACAGGGCATGTTCAAGTCGTCGCATCCACCATTGGTAATGGTTTTTTGCCATGGCCTCCCAATTATAAAGCGGATTCCCCCACAGTTGCCCGTCGGTGCAGAAATAATCCGGGGGAACACCGGCAACATGGTTTGGGTGGCCGTTTTCATCTAAATCAAAACAGGATTGATGTTTCCAGACGTCAGCACTTTGTAGTGCAACATAAATGGGAATGTCTCCGATGATTTGAATGCCTTTTTTATTGGCGTATTCTTTGATGGTCATCCATTGGGAATGGAATTGATATTGCAAAAAGATTTGAAATTGAATTTCCTCAGTATAGTGTTCTTGCGCTTTTTTTATTGCTGCAGGTTGACGGTTTTTTAAATCCTTATTTTCCCAGTCAATCCAATCCCGGCCTTCTTCGGAAGACTGAATGGCAAGGTAAAGGGCGTAATCGGGCAACCAGTGGGCTTGTTGATCACAAAATTCAGACATGGCTGTTTTTATTTCAGGCGTACAACGGGCGTAGGCTTTACGAAATAGCGGAATCCTTGTTTCCCGCAGCCATTCAAAGGCTGATGACCATGGGGATCCATTGTAACGAGCATTTTCAAGTTCTTCACGGGTAATGAGCCCTTGGGTCTGAAGGAGTTCCGGATCAATAAAAAAAGGATTGCCGGCAAAAGCAGAAAAACTTTGATAGGGTGAATTATAAGAATCGATGGGACCGAAGGGAAGGGTTTGCCAATAGGTGCAGCCTGCAGTCGATAAAAAATCGACAAAATCCATGGCCTTTTTCCCGAATGTTCCGATGCCATAATCTCCTGGAAGGGATGAAATATGCATCAGGACACCGGAAGAACGTATAAATGATGCTGGTTTTTGATGAGTCATAAGGGTTCCTTTCACAATAACAGCGGCGATCCAATTTGAAGGACGCAATTCCTAAAAAGAAAACCGAAGGAAAACCTTCGGTTTGTTTTTTTTACACAGTTTGTATGTTATAATGGCTTACGTCCACGGAATCATAACATTGTTTGAGGAGGGTCTTAGCCTCTTTTAATATTTCTTTTTCGGATAGGGGCAGGCGGATGTCTCGAATTTCAATGATTTCCAAAGGTTGATCTTCAACGATTTTTGTCAGGGTAAACCCACCGCCGTAAATCTTTGGAGTAATTCTGACCTGAAATTTACCATCAGAAATCAGCGTATCGCTGCCGTCTTTTGTAATATTTTTAAACATCGGAAGTTCACTCCTTTCCCGAATGATTTTAACCTATTATATCAAAAGAAACGCCAGACTCAACTCTTTTTGTGGAATAATTTTTAGTTTCAGGAAATTTAATATGTATAATCGCGAAAATCTTAAACATATCCCTAATCGTCCGGGCATTTATATTATGCATAATGCGATGGGGGATATCATCTATGTTGGCAAAGCAAAAAATTTGCACAACAGGGTACGTCAGTATTTTCAAAGCGCCAAAAATTTGACGCCAAAGACGGTGACACTGGTTTCTCATGTGGAGTCGATCGAGACGATGGTTGTGGATACCGAAATGGAAGCATTGATTTTGGAATGTAATCTGATTAAGGAACATCGTCCCCGCTATAATATCATGCTTAAGGATGATAAAAGTTACCCTTATATCAAACTGACACTTTCGGATGCGTATCCGAAAGTGGTGATGACCCGAAACCATAAGCGGGACGGGAGCAAATATTTTGGACCTTTCACAAACAGTACCGCTGTTAAACAGACCATTGAGGCACTCCATAAAATATATCCATTGAGACGGTGTAATCGTAAAGTTGCTTATGGGGTTCAACGGGGGCGTCCCTGCTTGAATTTTCATATTGGTCAGTGTTGTGCACCGTGTACGGGAAAGGTGTCATCCGCCGCTTACCAGGCGGATGTGGATGCGATCCTGGCGATTCTGAATGGAAAAGACAAGGAACTGATCGCGAGGCTGACAAAGGAAATGGACGAAGCGTCCAGGACAATGGATTATGAAACAGCGGCAAAACGCAGAGATCAAATTTCCGGGATTAAATTGGTCGTGGAAAAACAGAAAATTATCAGTGACAATGAACAGGATCAGGATATCATTGCGTTTTATAAAAAGGATAATTTAGCCTGTGTTCAGGTTTTTAATGTTCGCAACGGCAAACTGTTGGGACGCCATCATTCTTTCATGGAAGGGGTGCTGGATTCAGAACCAGAAACCATTATGACTGCTTTTGTTAAACAGTATTATGATTCCTGTCCGTTTATTCCAGGGGAAATTATTGTGATGACGCCGTTGGAAACAGAGGAAGCCCATACCATTGTTTTGTGGCTGGAGCAAATTCGCGGCGCAAAAGTTCAAGTTACACTGCCCCAAAAAGGGAAAAAAGCCAGATTACTCCAAATGGTCACCAAAAATGCAGAATTGACGTTGGAGCAGTATTTACTGGAACAACGTCAGAAAGAGGAAAAAAAGAAAAGCCGTCTGGATTCCCTTAAAGATTTATTGGCGATTCAACGGGTTCCTCACCGCATTGAAGCTTTTGATATTTCAAATATTTCCGGTACAAATAATGTGGGAGGAATGATTGTTTTTGAAGACGGAAGACCTCAAAAGAAAGCATACCGGCGGTTTAAAATTCAAACCGTTGAAGGTCAAAATGATTATGGCAGTATGCAGGAAATGCTTTTTCGCCGGGTTGAACGGGGAATTAAAGAACAAAGACAAAAGGGGATACCGGATCAAAGCAGTTTTTTACCCTTTCCTGAAGTGTGGATGATCGATGGAGGGAAAACCCATGTGGAGGCTGCGGTGTCAATTTTATCCATGTATCCGGAGTTGGATATCGCGGTTTGTGGATTGGTTAAAGATGAGCACCATCGTTTGCGGGGGCTAATCTATCAGGATGAAGAATACCCTTTGGATGTGGGAACCCCGATCTGCACGTTCCTCAATGAAATATCGGAAGAGGTTCACCGGTTTGCCCTCGGGTATCATCAAATACTGAGAAAGAAAAGCATGCTGACTTCCAAATTGGAGGAAATTCCTGGAATTGGAACGAAGCGACGCGCCGCTTTGATGCGCTATTACGGAAATGTTGATAAAATAAAAAAGGCAAATATAAAAGAAATGTCTGAAATTGATGGAATGAATCTTAAAGCCGCTCAGGCAGTGGCCGATTATTTTAATAAAGGGGATAAAACAGTATGACCAGTCAAAAAGAGCCTTTATGTATTATGAATATGAAGGAATTTTGTCAGGAGTTGGAATTGGAGGTCGTTCATTGTGAAGTTGAAAGTTTTGAACTTTGGGATGGTGGAATTAACCGGCCAGGACTCCAGCTTCACGGGTATTATGAATATTTTGATGCCAGCCGGATTCAAATTATTGGAAAGGTTGAAATCTCTTATTTAATGAGTTTGGATCCCCGGCTTCGGGAAAAAAGAATCGATGATTTCTTTTCGTATGATTTTCCTTGTTTTGTGGTGTGCTGGGATTTGCCAGAGGTGAGTTTATTTGAAAAGGTGGCTCAAAAGTACCATCGAATTCTACTTAAAAGCAAAGAAAAAACCACTTCACTGACGTATCGTCTGGTTGATTATATCGATACAAAAACAGCACCCAAAACTGGTATTCACGGGGTATTAGTGGAAGTCCATGGCGTTGGGGTTGTGATTACCGGGGCCAGCGGAATAGGTAAAAGCGAAACCGCGCTGGAATTGATTAAAAGGGGAAACAGTTTTATTGCCGATGATGTGGTGGAAATTTCCAATCACCACGGGCATACCTTAATGGGTGAAGCTCCCCCAATGCTGCGTTATTATATGGAAGTCCGGGGGATTGGGATCATTGATGTCCGGATGCTTTATGGGGCCAAATCCGTTAAACAGTCCGTTCAGATTGATATGGTCATTCGTCTTGAAAATTGGAACGAACATTCCCCTTATGACCGTTTGGGACTGGACGAGGAAACAACCGATATTTTAGGCGTGGATGTACCGTTGGTGACGATTCCTGTTTCAGGAGGCCGTAATCTGGCAGCAATCATTGAAACGGCAGCAATTAATAATCGTATGAAAGAAGCCGGATTCCGTTCGGCCCAGATTTTTTGCGACAACATTGCCAAACACAATGAGGAAGTGGCAGAGAGTCGAAAACAGGAGGAAGAATGAGACCATACGTTTTGGATGGCCATACGCATACCATCGCCAGCGGTCATGCTTACCACACACTGTTAGAATTGGCCCAAGCTGCCAATAAACGGGGAATGAAGGCGATTTGTTTGACCGAACACGGTCCGGAGCTTCCCGGGGCCCCGGTCCCGGTTTATTTTTCGAATTATCGCATTTTGCCGCCAGTGATCGAAAATGTGCGTATATATAAGGGAATTGAAGCTAATATCATGGATTGCACCGGGACGTTGGACATTCCAAAACGAGCGTTGCCCCGGATGGAAGTGATCTCCGCGTCATTGCATGAATTGTGTTTAAAGCCTTCGACAAAAGAAAAAAATACTGAAGCTGTTTTGGGGGCAGCGGAAAATCCAAATGTAGATTGGCTATGTCATTTGGGAAACCCGCACTATGAATTGGATTATGAAGCGATCCTTCAGGCGGCAAAAAAATACAATAAACTGATCGAAATTAATAATGGCTCATTTTTTATCCGCAAGGGATCAGCCCAAAACTGTGTCCGGATTGCCAGACGATGTGCAGAGCTGGATATTCCCATTATTCTGGGAACAGATACACATTTTTGTACAGATGTCGGGTATTTTCCTTATGCAGATCGCGCCTTGGATCTTGCAGATGTACCGGATGAGCTTATTATCAATCTTGATGCTAACCGGTTGCCCGCTTATCTTAAAGCAAAAAACCGTCACTTCTTGACAGATCCCAGGCCGGCGGTGGACGATGTTTTTTCGGATTTTTAACCCGGTTGAAAGCAGGTTGTGTTTGTGATATCCTATAATCATTCAATTATATTATAAGAGAGAAAAAAATGAAAGTTCAAATTATCACTGATTCGGCTTGTGATATGCCGGAAGAAAAACAGAAAAAATATCATATCCAGATCCTTCCACTGTATGTGACTCAGGATGAAACGTTGTACCGGGATGGCATTGATATTCACCCGGATGAGATCTATCGGAAAATGGCAGAGGGCGTTGTTTTCAAAACATCTCAAATTCCCTATACTGATTATTTTGAATGCTTTGAAGCGTATGCAAAAAAAGGTCAGCCGGTGCTTTATCTTTCATTTTCCAGCGGATTGTCGGGAACCTTTCAAACGGCAAGATTGGCACAACGGGATGTGATGGAAAAATATCCGGGAGCTCAAATCGGGGTGACCGATACCAAAGCGGTCCTGGCCGGGCTTGGCATGATCGTAGAAATTGTCGGCCGGGCTGCGGCGATGGGGGCCGATATGGAATCGCTCATCGCGTTGTCTGAACGCTGCAGCAAACACATTCATCATATTTTTACAGTTGCCGATTTGGAATACCTTTATCGGGGAGGACGGCTCAATAAGGGGACAGCACTGATTGGTAACGCCTTAAAAATTCGTCCGTTTTTAATTGTTGATCCCAACGGGGAGTTAAAACAAATCGGTAAAGCCCGGGGAGAAAAAAGACTGTTAAAAATGATGATCGCGTATATGGGTGAAAATGGTTATGATATGACCAAACAACCGATTTGTGTAGAACACGCTGCCGATTTGGACGTAGCGGAAGAATTTATAAAAATGTTTAAGAAGGCATATGACAATACTGATATCACATTGATGACAGTCGCACCAGTGATCGGGACGCATCTTGGTCCGGGATCTTTGACTGCTTATTTTTTTGATGAACCGGTTGAATGATGCCAGCAAAAAAGCAGAATGAGGGAAAATAAAGCATGTTAGATAAGCTTGAATTTTTAAAAGACGTAGAACAGAAATACCAGCAGCTCAATAAAGAAATTTCGGATCCGGAAGTGATTGCCAATCAGGATAAATGGCAGGGACTCATGAAAGAACATGCCCGTCTGGAACCCATTATTGAACGCTACCAGGAATATAAAAAATCCGAACAAGCGATAGCCGACAGTAAAGAAATGCTTGA
>JAQWCN010000008.1:0-25915 GCA_028705955.1 Eubacteriaceae bacterium | reverse complement strand
GATTCGGCGGTGCGTTTAACCCACGAACCAACGGGCTTGGTTGTAACGTGCCAGGATGAAAAATCTCAAATTAAGAATAAGGCTAAAGCCATGAAAGTTTTGAAAGCCCGTTTGTACGAAATGGAAATGCAAAAACAACAGAGTGCGATTGCTGAAGACCGGAAGAGCCAGGTTGGAACAGGGGATAGAAGCGAACGGATCCGAACCTATAATTTCCCCCAGGGGCGGGTAACTGATCATCGTATCGGAATGACGGTTCATCAATTGGATGCCTTTTTGGATGGAGAAATTGATGAAATGGTCGATGCCTTAATCACCGCTGATCAGGCTAAGAAAATCCAAGCCTATGGTTAAGATCGTTTTTAAAAAGACACATTGTTTGTCAATGTGTCTTTTTTGTACAGCTTTAAAAATTAATTAATGAAAAAGTTTTCTAAACATGGTATAATAATATCATAAACAGTAAGAGGAGGCGAAAATAATGGGTAAAGTATTAACAATCGGAAGAGAATATGGAAGTAATGGCAGACTGATTGCCCAAAATTTAGCTCAACATCTTGGCATTAAATTTTATGATCGGGAACTTATCGGAATGGCGGCAAAAAAAAGCAAAATCGATGATGAGGAATTAAAACAAGTTGATGAAAGCCGGGCAAATCCCTGGTTTTATTCATCGGCTGATTTTGCTGTGGGAACGGCTTTTCCAAGCGTTGCACCAGTTAATGACATTTTGTTTCAGGCTGAATCAGAGACCATTAAAGACATCGCAGAAAAAGAAGATTGTATTATTGTTGGAAGATGTTCAAATTACATTTTACGCAATAAATCAGATGTCCGGCATATTTTTGTCTATGCACCGCTGGAAAAAAGAATTGCAACGGTTCAGGAACGGGATGCATTAAGCGAAAAGAAAGCACAAGTCGCGATTAAAAAGATGGATAAACGCCGTCGATTGTATTATAATTTTTATACAGATTCGGTTTGGGGGGATCTCAAGTATTACGATTTATCCCTGAACAGCAGTTCATTTTCAATGGAACAAATCATTGAAATTTTAAAATCGGTGTACGAAACCATATCATAGTCGAAAAAAGGCTTTTGCATGTTGCAAAAGCCTTTTCCTATTTAAAAAAAGTACTTGAATTTATCAGGGGGAATCGCTATAATTAAATACGTTGTCTGGGTGTGGCGCAGTTTGGTAGCGCGCGTGAATGGGGTTCACGAGGCCGGAGGTTCGATTCCTCTCACTCAGACCATTTTTATACCATAAATTACAATAATGCTTTAAAGGAAATTAAGGTGATATCATGAGCAAACAATCCAGGCAAAACAAACGGCGGGTCAAACGGCAGCGAATGCTGGAAATTGGCGTCGTTTTTTTTTAATTATCGTCATAATCTTTGCCTATAATTATCGAACAAATAAAAACGCATTGCTGGAAAAATCAAGTTACACAAATGCGATGAAAACACAGGTATACTTTTTTAAAGATGTGGATTATATTGATTTGGATAATTTTTCAGCGTCAGATCTTGTCGTTGATGAAGGAAGCAAAGTGAATGGATACACCGCTTTAACCAGTCAGGGAAAAGTGGTGAATCAGGACTATCTCAATAGTCAGATTGATACCATTAATCAGATTATGACGGATAAATCGTACAATAATTGGCCAACGGTCGTGGATGATATTCAAAACAATTTTAGCGGATTAGGAAAAATCAAAAGTCAAATGGGATCGGACAGTCAAAAACATAAAACCTTTTTGATTAATGCATCCCGGTATATGGGATTAAGTGTCGACGAACTTCAACAGAAGAAGGATCAGTTGACTGCTTTAAATGATGGCAAAACACGCAACATTATTTTGGGAGAACTCAATATGCAGTCATCCGGGTATGTGTATGCGTCATTAAACTCCATGGAAAAGGTGATCAATGAAAATCTGCTTCCATATATTGATAAAAGTTTTTTAGATAATGCGGGAACGATTGACCGTCAAAATGAAACGGCATTAAAGATCATTAATAATGATCATTTGTTTGCAGCTTTTGTGATGAAAAAGGATGATGTTCTTGATGGGCAGGATGACGCCCTTAGCTTAAAACAAAAATATGTAGGAACCAAGGGATCTGAAAAAAATAATGTCTATTATCAATATTTGATTAAGCGGGTTGATTTATTATGGGGTTATCCGGAAATTGCGGTTGAAAAAGATGGCAAAGCTTATAATTGTTATTTAATTGATGTTATCGAGGATGGGGATTATAAAATCCCGGTCGTCATTTTTAAAGATTATGTGAATATCTTTGCATCCGATAATATTACAAACACCAATGTGGATATTCAAAATTTTGAAGTTTATAAAGTGCCGGAGAGTGCCATTACACACGAAGGCGATAAAACGTATTTAACGACATTGGAAAAGGATTATTTTACCAATAAAGTGGAAGTTAAAGTTAATAAAGAAGAAAACGGAAAAGCGCTGCTTAAGGTCAGTGACAATCCTCAATTGAGTGTTGGAACGTCTTACAGGGTTTATCCGTAAGCAATAAAGAGAGAGAAGGAATAGCAGTGAATCAGGCAATAGCAGAAAATATTCGGAATATCGAGGCAGAATTACCGGATCAGGTTATGCTGGTGGCGGTCACGAAATATCACAATGTGGAAGAAACACAGGCCGTTGTTGACGCCGGTGTTTACAATTTGGGAGAAAATAAAGTCCAGGATCTCATGGCAAAACAGGAGCAGATTTCAGGACCTGTGCGGTGGCATTTTATCGGACATCTTCAGAGCAATAAGGTGAAATATCTCATTGGCAATGTGGTTTTGATTCATTCGGTGCATTCCCTTAAGTTGTTAAAGACAATCGAAAAAGAAAGTGCTAAAAAAAATACGGTCACCAATATTTTGCTGCAATTTAATCTGGCAAAAGAGGATACAAAATCCGGCTTTATGGCTGAAGACTTCAATGCCGTTTTGGATCAGGCGGCTCAGTATTCCCATGTAAACCTTCAAGGGCTGATGGCCATTGGCCCCATGACGAAAAATACTGATGAGATCCGTAAAATATTTAAGCAATTAAAAAGAATGTATGATACAATGAAACAAGAATATCTTGATGGAAAAAATGACGTACACTATTTATCGATGGGTATGACAGATGACTATCCGATTGCTGTCGAAGAAGGCTCATCTATCGTAAGAATCGGAAGAAAAATATTTAAATGTAAGGAGTAGGAACATGGCAAACGAAAAATTTAAAGATAAAATCGTTAAGGTTTTCGGAATGGAAGCGGAAGATGATGGTTATGATGATGAAATCTACGATGACGATGAAATGATCAATGAACCTGAAACGGATGCCCAGGCCACAGGTTCTTCATCCAAGAAAAAGACAGTTTCCCGTCATGACATGGCTGGCTTGGCTGGGGGAACGGAAGTATTAGTGCTGGATCCGGAATTTTTTGACGATGCACCAGGAATTGTCAATAAAATTAAAGAAAACAAAACGGTCGTTGTCAACTTAAAAAACACAGAATATGAAGATGGCCGGAAAATTTTTGATTTTCTCAACGGGGCAGTTTTTGCACTGGAGGGGTCCATTAATAAAATTGCTGAAAATGTATTTATTCTGGCACCCAAGCAAGTTTCTGTTTCAACTGAAATGGACAGTAATGAAGATTCAGATTACATTACACCACCGATTTTGGATTTTGATTCTGAAGAATAAACAGGAAAAATATGCATAATGTTTTAATTGTTGCCGGCAATTATTTATTTAATATTATAACCGGTTTGATTGTGATTAACGCCTTGCTCAGTTGGATCAGGCCCAATCCGGATAATCCCATTGTTAAAGTAATCAATGGGTTGACAGAACCCATTCTGGCTCCGTTACGACGTTTTACAACGTTTGGGGCTTTGGATTGTTCCGGCATTGCAGCGATTATTCTTATTGAGTTTGTGCTGTATCCTCTTTATACGTTTATTATCAATTTGATTTTTTAAAACAAAGCTGTTACAGGGTTCAGAAAAAGGCTCCGGTCTTTTGAGGGCTGTTCTGTAACAGCTCTTTATTTTGGGAGAAAATGAAAGAGAAAAAAGAGTTATTTTTATTGGCGAGAATTGAAGAGGCTTGTGAACATCTTTATGCGCCGGTTATTTTTGATTTTTGCGACGAAGCGATGCAAAAAAAAATTGGGAATCATTTAGCACATTGTCAAGCAGGTTACCAATTTGATGGCGGTTTTCCTGATGCGACCAGAAAAATGCTGGGCCTGTATCCCCTGGATTGGGATCCGGCTTATATTCAATGGCCAATGATGGCCGTGCGTTTCCAGAGAACATTTGCTTTTGATCATCGGAATGTGTTGGGGGAATTAATGGGGTTGGGGATCACAAGAGATTGTCTTGGGGATATTCGTTTGGATGACAAAGAGGCTCAGATTGTTTTTAAGGCCCAAATTGCCCCCTTTTTGAAACAAAACTTTAAAAAAATAAAGGGGCGAAAGATACAGCCTGTCTACTATGAAAAAGAGGAGATCAAGCCTTTTGTTCTCAAATTCAAAGATTTAAACCTCACGGTGAATTCTCCCCGAATTGATGCGATCATTGGGAAGATATGGGGGCTGTCCAGGCAGGATGCCGTTACTGCGGTTTCCCAGGGACGGGTGCGAATTAATTATGAAGAAGAAACCCGTAAGGATGCCCATTTATCCGCGGGAGATATTATTTCCTTTCGAGGAAAGGGAAAAGCGGTCATTGATGCGTTTGAAGGGGAATCCAAAAAAGGAAAGCAGCGACTGCGGATAAAGAAATACATTTAGGAGAAGGTATGGACAAGCAAAGGGTAAAGGTGGAAACGAATCAGGAGGGGAAACGGTTGGATCTTTTTTGTACAACGTGTTGCGATCATCTCTCCAGAAAATTTGTGAAGGAAATCATTGATAATGGAGGAATCCTGGTCAATGGGATTCAAAAAAAAGCAAGTTATAAAATAAAAAAGGACGAAATTGTAGACATCACTATTCCAGAAATCAAACCCTGTTCAGTGGAACCAGAAAACATTCCCCTGGATATCGTTTATGAAGATCAGGATGTGATTGTAGTGAATAAACCATCCGGGATGGTGGTTCATCCGGCACCGGGAAACAGGAGTGGAACTTTGGTGAATGCACTCATGTTTCATACCAAAGATCTCTCAGGGATTAACGGCGTAAGCCGTCCTGGAATTGTTCACCGGATTGATAAAGATACCTCCGGATTGCTCATGGTGGCTAAAAACGATGGTGCCCATCAGAGTTTGGCAGAACAACTGGCGGAGCATTCCATCTTAAGACAGTATCGGGGGCTGGTTAAAGGCGTTGTAGAACCGAACAAGGGGACAGTGGATATGCCCATTGGAAGAGATCCCAAAAATCGGATCCGGATGGCAGCATTGGAAGGAGGGAAACCCGCGGTGACCCATTTTGAGGTCGTCCAGCGCTTTGCCCGTTATACCCTCATGACTTTCCAGTTGGAAACGGGAAGAACCCATCAGATTCGGGTACATATGCAGGCCATTGGCCATCCGCTTGCCGGTGATCCGCTTTACGGAGGAGATCGGGACAACCCCTTTAAAACCCAGGGGCAGTGTCTTCACGCGGAAAAATTAGGTTTTGTTCATCCCAAAACCGGTAAGAAAATGGATTTTTATGCGCCACTGCCTGAAGCGTTTCAGATGATTTTGAATCAACTTAATCGTCTGTGATTTGGGTGAGTGCATCCACTTTATCGCGTTTGGGTGTAACGTACATAGTATTTTGATTGGTAAAAATAACCATACCCGGTTTGGCTTTCTTGGGTTTCTTTACGTATTTATATTCGACATAGTCCACCGGAACATTTTGACTGTTTTTGGCCTGGCTGAACCAGGCCGCTAAAGAACCGGCTTCCAGCAGGGTGTCCTCAGTGATGAAACGGCCGTCGGCGACAACAAGAACATGAGACCCGGGAATATCTTTAACATGAAGCCAACAGTCCTCATCGATTCCTAATTTTGTGGAGATGGTATCATTTTGATAATTGTTTTTACCCACATAGATATGAAAGCCTTCAGAAGAAACAAAGTGAAGCGGTTTGGAAGCCAGTGGTTTCTTTTCTTTTTCTTTCATTTTTTGACGTTTGCCAAATTCTGAATGGGCCACTTCATGCCGGATTTCATCCAATTCGTTGAGTTCGGTACACTGTTCCAAGGCATTAAGAAGACTTTCCAAATAATAAACCTGTTCTTCTGTTGTTTTAATTTGGCCTGCCAGCTGGATTTGCGCCCGTTTAGCTTTGTTATATTTTTTGTAATAGCGCTGGGCGTTTTGGGCGGGGGTTTCATTAACTTTTAAAGGAATGCAGACCGGCTTTAATTCCGGATCATTAAAATCGGGAACTTCGACAGCTTTCATTCCTTTTTTAATTTGGTAAATGTTGGCGGTGACCAGATCACCGTAGCGTTTGCTTTTTTCTGCTTTTTGAGATTTTTGTAAGTCATGACGCAGATTTTGAAGTTTTTTGCCATTCTTTTTATAGAATGCGGACAAGTGATGCTTGAGATTGGCACTTTTGGCCGTAAAGCGATTTTTTTTGTCCTTGAGATAATAAAAAGCCTCCAGCATTTCAGAAACGTTTCCCTGGGGATGGCTTTCCAGATCATTAAGATGATGAAGGGAAACGGTTGAAAAATCTTGAATGCGGTGATTGAAATAATAAAGTGTGGGATTGGGGCCAGATACGATTTCGTGCTGAATTTCAAAAAACGCATTACTGAGATAATCCAGCTGTTTTTTTCCAAGATCATCCGGCTGCAGTTCACTGTCAACACCAGCCCGGTAACAGATTTCTCTGGCGATGTTGGGACTGATTCCCAGAAAACCCTGGACGAAAGAACGGGATAAAATCTGGTGATGGTGCATTTTAATAAAGGATGTGAAAGCTTCAGGCGTGTTACAGGTAAAGTAATTAAGACGATCCTTTTCCGGCGGGGTTTTGTACATTAATCCCGGAAGAATTTGACGGTACCGGCTGGAAGAAGAACCCACTTTTTTTAGAGAATCAATAATCACGGGGGCAGCCTCCGGAGACTGGGGCGCATGGGTCAGGATAATGTTACTGTTTCGTCCCATGATTTCAACGATCAGGGATTTTATTTCCTGTTCATTAAATTCATTTTTAGAGGTAATATCCAAAATGAGCACCCGGTCACTTTGGTGTTGACGCACGTTAATAATGGTGCCATTGAGAATATGTTTGCGCAGGACCATGCAAAAACTGGGCGGGGTTTCAGGGTTGCTTTTTTTCTTTTCGGTTAATGCGGCCCGGGGGTTATTGGCGTTGACCGAAAGCAATAAGGTTACGTTGCCTGCGCCACAATTAATGAGAAGCCGGATTTCGTCTTTTTCCGGCTGATATATTTTACGGATACGACCATCTTTAAGGGTATGATCGAGTTCACCAATCAGGTGATATGTCGTGATGCCATCAAATGCCATAAATAAATCTCCAATCCATTCGCTATTGTTTATTTATTTTATCATTAAAGGTTGTTTTTTCAAGGAATTTTCGATATCATATTATGATAACAATGGGGGAAAAGCGCTTATGAAATTTACTAAAATGCATGGGACGGGAAATGATTTTGTGGTTATTGACAATACCAACCTCAAAATTCACTTAAACCAACAGGAAGTGGCAGCGTTATGCGATCGTCATAAAGGGATTGGCGCTGACGGTTTGATTTTAGTGGAACCATCGAAGACCGCATCTGTTTTTATGAATTATTATAATTCGGACGGTACCATTGCTCAGATGTGTGGAAATGGTGTACGGTGTCTGAGTCGTTTCGTGAGGGAAAAAGGAATTGTATCAAAAGATTCCTTTGATGTAGAGACCCGGGCTGGAATAATTGGGATCACGCTATTGGAACGGCATCAACAGTATTCACAGATTCAGGTGGATATGGGCAGGGTGTCTTTTAATGCCGCTAAACTTCCGGTAGAATATAAAAATAAGCCGGAGGTTATGGGGGAATTTACGAAATTTGATGGCATTACTTATCAATACGGCTGTGCGTCAATGGGAAATCCGCACATGGTTGTTTTGGTCAATGATTTAAAAGAGGTTCCGCTGGAAGATATGGGTGCGCATTACGAATGTCATCCCATGTTCCCGGAAAAATGCAACATCAGTTTTGCTCAGGTTTTGGATGAAAATCATATTCGTATGGACACGTGGGAACGGGGAGCAGGGAAAACCCTGGCCTGTGGAACGGGAACGTGTTCGAGTGTGGCGGTTCTTCACAGATTGGGTAAGGTGGGAACAGAAGTCGAAGCAACTTTATCCGGTGGGGTTTTAAAGATTGTCCTCAAAGGTAATGAAGTATTTATGACGGGACCGGCTGTATCGGTTTTTGAAGGAACAATTTCTCTGGAGGTTAACGGATGAAAAGTATGACAGGTTTTGGCAGACAGGATTACCGGAATAAAGATGTCGATATTTCTGTAGAAATAAAGACGATTAATCATCGTTACCGGGATTTTTTTATTAAGATTCCGCGTATGTTAAACCCTTTGGAAGAACGAATCCGTAAAACCGCGGGCCAGGTTTTGGCCAGGGGAAGGATAGAAATTTATATCCGGTTTAATGAACTCACGGCTCAGAACAAACAGATTGTTTTGAATAAAGATTTGGCGGCTTCATATTTGACGATTCTTAATCGCATTAAGACGATGGATTCGATGATTGCAGATGAAGTGAGTGTGGATATGGTTGCCCGTTTTCCGGATGTTGTCTCAGTTGAGGAAATGGCCGGAGACGATGAGGCACGGTGGCAATTGCTCAAACCGGTTTTAAACGAAGCCTTAAAACAAGTGACAGAGAGCCGGATCCGGGATGGCAAAGCGATGCATGATGATATTCGTGAACGTTGTGCAGCCATTCAGACAATGGTTGGAAAAATTGAGGAAAGCGCACCGGGGATGTTGGAGACTTATAAACACAACATCCGGGAAAAGGTTCAGGCATACCTTGCAGACGCTTCAATTGACGAAAACCGTATTTTGACAGAAGTAGCGGTTATGGCCGATAAGTTGGACATCAGTGAAGAATTGACGCGGCTTAAGAGCCACACCTCCAGACTTTCAAAAATGATCGATGAAGAAGAAGCTCCTCTGGGGCGTCAGCTTGATTTTATCGTCCAGGAAATGAACCGGGAAATCAATACCATAGGGTCCAAAGCAAATGATATCTCCATTGGTAACGAAGTGGTCGATGTTAAAAGTGAAATTGAAAAAATCAGAGAACAAATTCAGAATATTGAATAAATGAAAGGGGTTTGCAGTGGATCAGGAAGATCAAAAATTTTTTTCTAAAGAACGGGGATTGCTTATTGTGGTTTCCGGACCATCTTGTGCAGGAAAGGGAACGGTTTGTAAAATTGTAAGGGAAAATCACCCGGAATACAAAATGTCAATATCTGAAACAACGCGGTCTCCCCGCCCTAAAGAAATTAATGGAATAGATTATTTTTTTGTGACGGAGAAGGAATTTTTACAACAAATCGACCAGGGTGCTTTTCTTGAATATGCTAAAGTATATGATCATTATTATGGAACGCCACGGAAATTTGTGAATACTTTGCTCGAAAAGGGGCAGGATGTAATACTGGAAATTGATATTCAGGGCGCGGCAAAAGTGCGTAATAATTACAAAGAAGGAATTTATATTTTTATCGCACCACCATCGATGAAAGAACTTCGAAACCGAATTGAGAAACGGGGAACGGAAGATCCGAAACAGATGGAAATGCGACTCGGCTGTGCCTATGATGAGATGACCAATGCGGCGGATTACAGTTATATTGTCATTAATGATGATAAAGATGTGGCAGCCGGTCAAGTTGAAGCGATTATTGAAGCAGAAAAATGCCGGACCGAACGGCTTAAAAATAAAGTGGATGGAATTATAGAAAGGGTGACGATTCATGAATAAAACATATCAGGGAAAAGAAGCAAAGGGGATGCGATATCCTGCAATTAACGATTTGATTTCCAAGGCAGAAAACAAGTATGAATTGGTATTAGCAACGGCAAAAAGGGCGAGGGAATTGGTCGATGGTGTTGATCCGCTGGTTAAGGTAACCGTGGATAATCCGGTTTCCATTGCGACTAAAGAAATAGCAGAAGGTGAAGTCCGGATTGTATCCCACAAAGAGGATAAAAAAACGGATGAAGTTGCTTCGGAAAAAAGTTTTAAAGAAACGGAATCCGTTGGGGCACAAACCATTGCAGAAATGGCAGAGGAAGACGAATAATTCACTGCGGATTGCTCAAGTCTATCTCAATCAATCCAATAAGCGCCTGGATATTCCTTACGATTATACCATCCCAGAGGAACTTCAGGATCAAATCAAACCGGGAATCCGGGTTGCTGTTTATTTTGGAAAAGGGAACCGCTTAATTGAAGGCTTTGTTGTTGGCCTTCGGGATCATACAGATTTTAAGGGAACCCTGCGACCGGTTCAGCGTGCCATTGATAGCGAACCGATTGTAACACCAGAGCAATTAAACCTGTGTCAATGGATGACTCAAACGTATGTGTCCCTTTTTTATGAAACATTGGCGTTGTTTACCCATCCCGTCAAAGTCTCCTTGCATCCGGGAAGGAGTCAGAAAGAATCGGCAGAGCATCTTGTCGCTTACGCAGACTGTGAGAAGGTGTATACCCTTACGGCACTGGGAGAGCAGGCCGAAACTAAAGGGAAAGTCATGCGCCAGATTTTGGCGCTTCTAGCACACCGGGATTATACTGAATCTGAAATGAATCATCTTTTGGGATCTGTTGCGGCTAGTCGTCGGAATTTGCTTCAAAAAGGTTGGATTTCGGTATCAGAAAAAGCAATTGAAGCGTCATCCCGGGTGGGAGCAACCGGATCTGATGTGAGGCTGACCGATGAAGAAGAAAAAACGTATCAGCATTATTTGAAGTTAAAAAAACCGGGCAGTCCGGCCTTTTTTTACTGGAAAAACCGGACATCGCAATTTCGCCTTTATCTCAAGCTTGCACAACGGGTATGCCGCCAGGGAAGAAGTGCCGTGATTATTTTGCCTGAAGTGGATCTCAGTTTAAAATATCAGGAGTTGTTTTATAATACTTTTGGAGACCAGGGTGGGATTTATCATGGGAGGCTTAAACAAAAAGAACGGTATCATCTTTTTGAAAAGGTGCGCCGGGGTCAGATTCAAGTGGTGCTGGGGTCCCGGGCCGCTTTGTTTCTACCATTTTTGAACCTGTCTTTGATTGTTGTTGATGAAGAAATGGATGCTTCTTATTATTCACCGTCGAATCCCCATTTTAATGTGCGGGATGTGGCGGGTAAATACGCAAAAATATGTGGAGCCGAACTGATTGTGAGTGACCAGCTGCCATCGGTCGAAGCGTACCAGGCGATCCATACAGGGCGAATGGTAGCATTTGGAAAATGGAATCCGTTGGTTTTTCCTGCCCTTGAGTTGGTGGATATGCAGGCAGAAATAAAGTCGGGCCATTTGGATTTTATCAGCAGACGTTTGGGTGATGCAATTGAACAAACTTTAGATCATGGACAACGGAGTCTGCTGATGCTCAACCGTTTGGGTTATGACACTTATGTTTTTTGCCGGGATTGTGGTTATGTGGAACGCTGCCCGGATTGTCAGGTGGCAATGAAAACAACCCGGCAGGGAATACTCAGATGTCCGTATTGCGGACGGGAAAAGCGGCTTCCTAGGCATTGCCCCCAATGTGGCAGTCCCCGATTCAGACCAATGGGTTTGGGGCTGGACCGGGCAGTAGAGGTATTAAAAAAACGATACAAAGGGATTGGAATTTTGAAAATCGACGCCAGGGCCATTGCGGACAGTGGGGGCTTTTCAAAAATGAACAAAATCATAGGCCAAAATAATCATTCGATTATTGTTGGAACTCGGGCGATGGTCAGGGCTTTTGATTATGGAAATGTTGGATTATCGGCTGCGTTGCTCATCGATGGGGATCTTAATAATAATCATTATGATTCTGCTCAGCGGATGACTCAATTATACAGTCGTTTTTTTGCGTTGAGCCAAGGGAAAGCATTGGCCCAGACCTATGAGCCGGAGAATGAGACGCTTTTGGGATTAGCCTGTGGGAATGTCCGTTTGTATTATAGCGGGGAACTCAACTATCGAAAGGCATTGGGCTATCCGCCCTTTGGTCATCTTTTCTTTTTTACAGTGTTTGGAAATCAGGCTGCGCAAGTTAAAAAAGATTGTTGGCAGTTGTATCATTTGTTTCTTTCCCAGAGAGGTCAAGAAGAATGGATGGTCTATAAGCCGTCGGCCACTGGGGTAAGACCGGGGACAGGAGAGACACAATGGCAGCTCGTCATTAAAACAAAAGAAAAAAAGAAATTGTCGGAAGCAATGGGTCAGCTGATCCGAAAAGGAGCAATCGAAAAATTGCCGTCTAAGGTGGCAATGGCCATGGATCCGGTGATGGGATAAATGAGAAACAAGGAGGAAAATATGGCAGTTAGAAATCTACGGTATGATGATGATCCGATTTTAAGAAAGAAAGCCCGGAAAATTCCGGAGATTACAGATCGCATTGTTACTTTGGCAAAAGATATGTTGGAAACCATGCATATAAACGATGGTGTGGGGCTGGCCGGGCCACAAGTGGGGATCTTAAAACGCATTGTGGTGATCGATGTTGGTGAGGGCCCCATTGCGATGATTAACCCGGTGATCAAAGAACAATCCGGATCAGTCATTGACGCCGAAGCTTGTTTGAGCTTCCCGGAACGTTCCGGCAATGTCGAACGACCGGAAATGGTTGTGGTGGTTTACACGAATCTTAGAGGAGAAACGTGCGAAGCAACAGGACACGGTTTGCTTGCCCGGGCGATTTGCCATGAGCTGGATCATTTGGACGGTGTCATTTTTCTCGATAAGGTTATTCCGGATGAACAACAATAAAATTGTAATGATGGGAACGACAGATTTTGCAGTTCCCGCCCTTGAAGCATTGGCAAAAAGCAATTATCAGGTTGTGTGTGTGGTGTGTCAACCGGATCGTCCGAACGGCCGGGGCAAGCGTGTGCATTATTTACCCATGAAGCAAAAAGCATTGTCTCTTGGCATCCCGGTTTTTCAACCGGAAAAAATCAGGGAACCTGAAGCGGTTAAAAAATTAAGTGCTATGGATGCTGATTTTTTTGTCGTTGCCGCTTATGGTCAAATTCTGCCTCAAGATGTCCTGGATCTTCCCCGAAAAGGGTGTATTAATATCCACGGTTCGTTGCTGCCTCAATACAGAGGGGCGGCACCAATCCATCATGCCATTATCGATGGGGCATCAGAAACGGGGGTAACCCTTATGAAAATGGATGCGGGAATGGATACCGGAGATATGCTAGAGAAGGGGGTTCTTCCAATTACCGATACCACAACCGTTGGAGAAATGCACGATGCCCTTGCTGAACTGGGGGCAAAGCTGTTGATTCCAACATTGGACCAACTTGTAGCGGGAAAGATTGAACCCATTGCCCAGGATGACGAACAGGCAACCTATGCAGATAAAGTGGACAAGCATACCGGTTGCATTGATTGGAATCAGACGGGCGAAAAAATACGCAGACGGATTAACGGAACAGATCCTTATCCTGGGGCATATACGATGCTGAACGGAAATAAAATGAAATGTTATTCACCAAAAGTTATTTTGGGGGAATTTCAAGGAGAAGCCGGGCAGATTATAAAAGCAAATCCAAAAGATGGCTTGCTTATTAAAACCGTGGACGGATGTATTTCACTGGGAGAAGTTCAAATGCCAGGAAAACGGCGAATGGAAGTCACAGAATTTTTGCGGGGACACCATTTGAATTTAAAAACGGTCTTGGGTCATTAAGCTATATTTTAGAAGATTGTTTTATAATCACTATCCACAAGACAAGAATAAAAGGAGTATTTTATGTTTTATTTTGACTCAACCTGGTTGATTCTGATTCCAGGACTTATTATTGCAGCCATTGCTCAGGCAAAAGTTAGCCGGGCCTATCGGATATACAGTGGAGTCCCTTCTCAAAAAGGATTAAGCGGAGCAGACGCAGCCAGAAGGCTTTTGGACATCAATGGACTCAATAACGTTAGGATTGAAGGCATTAGTGGAAAATTAACGGATCATTATGACCCCAGAGGTAAAGTGATGCGTTTATCAAATGGGGTAGGCAATGCCAGAAGCATTGCGGCAGTAGGTATTGCAGCCCATGAAACGGGTCATGCCATTCAGGATGCTCAAGGTTATTTCCCGTTGAAATTTCGTAATTTTATCGTTCCAATTTGCAATTTTACATCCAATGCAGCCTGGCCAATGTTTTTTATCGGATTACTTTTAGGTGGCAGCCGGTCGGATTTCGGTTTAATTCTGATGGATTTGGGAATTATCTTTTTTGCGGTTGCGCTGGTCTTTTATCTGGTGACGTTGCCAGTGGAATTAAACGCCAGTCACCGGGCGGTAGCAGCTTTAGTGGAATATCAACTCGTTGCACCCGGGGAAGAGCGGGCGGTAAAAAAAGTGCTCAGCGCTGCGGCAATGACGTATGTTGCCAGTACGTTGATGGCTTTTCTCAATTTATTCAGGATGCTTGCAATCCGGGGAAGAAATTAAATGAATATCAGAGAACAGGCGGTGAACACACTGCTAAAAATTAATCGGGAGGGAGCTTACTCGAACTTGGAGGTTCGACAGGTTCTTTCCCGAAATCTGTTTTCAGAAGAGGATAAGCGTCTTTTCCTCAATTTGGTATATGGAACATTGCAAAATCAAATTTTCTTGGATGACCGGCTGAATCGTCTGATCAAAAACGCTCAGAAAACGGAACCCATCGTCCGGGAAATATGCAGGATATCCCTGTATCAAATTTTGTTTCTCGACCGCGTTCCAGATTATGCCATTGTGAATGAAGCGGTCACGTTATGTAAACGCCAGTGCCGTCGTGCCAGTGGTTTTGTCAATGGGGTTTTGAGATCCGCCTTGAGACAAAAGGCAGCCTTGCAGCAGGTTGATACAGCCGAC
This sequence comes from Eubacteriaceae bacterium, assembly GCA_028705955.1. Taxonomy (GTDB): domain Bacteria; phylum Bacillota; class Clostridia; order Eubacteriales; family Eubacteriaceae; genus JAQWCN01. Next base: position 10,795 of record JAQWCN010000008.1, on the reverse strand, counting down.
TTTGATAACGAGAAAGAAGCCATGGCGGTCCGTTATTCCATTCCTGTGCCTATTATCTATCAGTATTTTACTGTTTTTGGCAAGGAGAAGGCCCCAGAAATTTTAAAGAAAATGAACGAAACACCTCCCTTTTTTATCAGAATCAATACGTTAAAAACAGATCGGGAATCGTTGGCGGTTGCGCTCAAGCAACAAGGTGTTCCGACACGAAAAGGAAGCCTTTCACAAGATGCTTTACAGCTTGTCAGCGTCAATGCCTTTCATGGACAGATTCAGAGGTCTTCTTTATATCGGCAAGGTGCATTTACAATTCAAGATCAGGGAGCCATGCTGATTGCAGATTGGCTTGATCCTCAGCCGGGAGAACAGGTTTTGGATATGTGTGCGGCGCCAGGTGGAAAAACGACGCATCTTGCGCAATTAATGAAAAATCAGGGGCGAATTATTGCCAGGGATATTTATGACAGTCGACTTAAATTGATCGAACAAACGGCAGATCGGATGGGGGTAACAATTATTGAAACGGAAAAAAGAGATGGAACAGAGGCAATTCCGGATGAACACAACCGGTATGATAAAATCTTGTTGGATGTACCGTGCAGCGGGACTGGGATTATTCGCCGCAAACCAGAACTGCGGGTGATGCGTGATAAAAAGGAACGGCGCAAACTACGTGACAGTCAACGGCAAATGCTTCATTGCGGTTTGAAGGCTTTGAAATCCGGTGGAACATTGGTCTATTCAACCTGTACCGTTGATCCGGATGAAAATGAACGGCTTGTTGCAACAGTTTGTCAAAACTATCCAGAGGTTTCTAGTGTTCGAAGTCAATATACCCATCCCCTTATGGATGGATGTGATTGTTTCTTTATGTGTCAAATCAAGAAAAAGGATTGACCCAAACAATAATTAAAAAAAGAATAAGAAAAAACTCCTGAACAACTATTATGTTCAGGAGTTTTTATTTTAAACATTTTTGGTGCCGAAGGTGGGACTCGAACCCACACGGTATTGCTACCAACGGATTTTGAGTCCGTCACGTCTGCCAATTCCATCACTTCGGCGACACCTTATGTGAAAACTACGAACAATATAATAGCATACCCATAGGATGATTTCAAATACTTTTTTAAAAAAAATGAATAAAATTAAAAAGCATTGATGATTTGTTCAACACATGAAGCGACAGAAGAAGCGCTGGTATCAATTGTGATGAGACCAATTTGATAAAAAGCATGGCGCTCGTCAAGCATTGCTTCAATCCGTGGGATAAGATCATGATGATCACTTAAAAGTGGCCGGTTATCGTGACGGGAAACCCGCCGGGCGATGATAGTTGAGTCAGCGGTTAACGTCACAGGAAAAGTGTGATGTATGAGCGCAGAACGATTTTCCTCACGAAGGACAGTCCCGCCACCGGTAGCAATGATTTGATCATTCTTTTGAAGAATTGCTTTCAAAGCGTTCGTTTCCAAATCCCTGAAAGCTTTTTCTCCGGATTCACTAAAAATTTGTGGAATGGTTTTGCCGGTCATCTCTTCAATATAACCATCAGTATCCACAAAGGTCATTCCCGTTTGTTGCGCCAAAAGTTTACCCACTGTGGTTTTACCGGTTCCCATATAGCCGATTAAAGCAATATTATGGGGGCGGGTTGGTGGTAAAAAGAGAGAGCGGCGTATATTCTCAATCCGCTTTGGAGTAAGCTGTCCGGGGGCAGTAGATTCTCCAGCGGTTGCGAAAGAAAGGGACCCGCCAAATAGTTCCGGAGCTGATCGAACCATGCAGCCGTATGGTCCCATGGCGATAAAAATAATGGGTTTATTCGTTGTTTCTGAATACTGGGAGACCGCGCAAATGCTTCGTCTTATATCGTCTGGAGTTTGGGCCATCAGTGCTATTTTAATGACATCAGGATTTAAAGATTCAATTGCAGTTAATTTTTTTATGATGGCAATCGGGGAAGGGGTGGCCTTAAAATTATGGTAGGATAAAATAAGATTTGTTTTTGAGGCCCGGCAGACGTCTTTTATCGTGTTGAGAAAGGGTTCGGCGTTGGAAGCTTCCGTATCGATATAATCGGCCAGATTCCCTTCAAGACAGCGGCAAATGGATTCTTGACGTTTGGTTAAAGACCAAGTGCCCATCCCGCCTTCGGATTGGCTTCGAAATGTATAGATGAGACCGGCATGGGGAAATGTCTCCCGGATCTGCCGGAGACATTCATTTTCATTTTCAGGATGCGTGTCAGTATAATAATCCCTGCGCCATTCAACAAAATCTGGATGATAGAGTGAAAGGTTTTCGATTTGTGTTTTCATGGAGGGTTGATCGCTGAAGGATAAAGGAATGCAAAGTGCGTATTGATTTTTTCGTATTTTTTTCATGTTGTTTATCATATCCTATTTTTGATTATTTCTCAAGAAGGATATTAAAAGAACTGATTTGATGCGTTTCAGGGTCAAGAACGGCCTGCCCCGAAAGAATTTTTGTGTATTTTTTGTACATTCCTTTGACGGTGATTTGAAGCAGTACATCCGACATTTTTTGTGATTGGATGCTGTAACTTCCCCCATCAGAAGTCGTCAGCATGCCGTTTGTACCACTGTAAGCCGGATCTGCATTGATATTGGCCTTACATTCTTCCAGAGCACTTTGCGCAATCATAAGACAGTGCTGGTGATCCCGGTATTCTGCATTTTCTTTTACAGAGAGGGTGATTTTTGAAAGTAATATTGCAGAGATGCAAAAAACAATAGCCAGAACGACAAGCACACTGGGAAGCACAAAGCCTTTGTTATTGGATTTTAATGTTTTCAGGATTTCCTGGATAGTAAATGATGATTTCATAGGTTTGATTGGGGTCATTTTCAAATTGAACATCTAATAGAATATTGCCATCCGGTTGGCCATTCGTCAGGCTGGGTTGAAGGGAAAAAGCACTGAGTGAGCTGGTCAGTTGGCTTTTTTCTCCGGCCCCGATATCTTTAAGAACACCATTGATTTCTTTGGATTTATAACGATAAAGCAGACCACTGGTGGAATTGATTTTATAATGATTAAAATAAGTCGGTGTTTCCATATCCCTTACATAGAGTTCTCCACCGCTCAGATAAAGGGTGTCACTGGATTCAATCTGTTTTTGTAAAAAAACATGGAGAAACCGTAAATCAGATTCCGAAGGATGGGTCGTATCAATTTTAGAGATCATTGTATTGAAAAAACCGATCGTTCCAAAGCAGAGTGTCAGAACCATCGCCATGATTCCAAGCGTGACAATAAGTTCGATCAAGGTGTGCCCTTGATTATTTAAGGAGAACCGCTGTATATTTTTGAACAAAAATGGCTTTCCTTTCCGAAGGCATCGGTCATCGTCAAGTCGAGGGTGTAAAGATTCACACCTTCTGGCGTGACGGTACATTGCCATCCTGGATAGTTTTGAGTGACGGAGCGGACAATAGAATCAATGGCTTCCGGACTTTTGTCACCGTTATTTTTTACATTCCTGGAGATATCCGCATAAAGGGTGTTGAGTTGACGCCCTTGTTGATAAAGCGTATCGGACGAATGCCTTGCCTGCAGGAGAACGCCACAAAGGGTCAGCAAAGTTGTCAGCCCAATGGCGGCAATCGTGAGGGCCACGATGGTTTCAATGAGCGTGCTGCCTTTGGTGTCATTAAGGTTTTTCATGGGTCAGGTAAATCCTTCCCGTTACCGGTTGAAGGACTAAATATTGAATCCATCCATTTTCTCCATTCAGTTCTAAAGTGCCCCCGGTACTGATGGTGCCAGTTGGGGAAAAATTAACTTTTTTCCCCAGTAAATAACCGGTAACTTTGACATGTTTGAGGGCGATGCGTTTTGTGACAAGTGTTGTGTTATTTTCACGGGTAACAAAGTTGATATCTGTCGAAAAGCTTTGAAAATAACATCCGCGGTTACTGCTCATAACGGCCCGGGTGTGGGTATCCGTAACCAGTTCCAATATTTGGTTGCATTCCGCTTCATATTGTTTCTTTTCCAGATTTTTTGAGACCGACAGGCTCAGCATTCCAACTGAAGCAGAAATAATGCTCAAAATGGCCAGCGTGACAACCGCTTCTGGCAAAGTATAACCTTCCGTATGCTTCACAATGGTTATTTCGTTGCGAGTTCAACCGTTCCCTGCGCCGGGTCGTATTGAAATTCTTTATCTTTTTGTTGGGTTTCAATGGTTGCGTTCTTAAGATAGCCACTATCGTGGAGAAGGGTTACCACTTCCGTAAAAGCAGCGGAACCCTTGGCTGTATTCGTGGTCAAGGTGGGAAGCGAACCCTTTTCGGCCCGGTAAGTTTCTATAGCGGTCTCCACAACCGACACATTGGTATTATCCGTTTTTTCAGCAGCCTGATTGACAATATTGGAGAAAATGGGAATGGCGATGGCAGAAAGCATGCCGAGAATAGCAAGAACAATAATGAGTTCTGCCAGGGTAAATCCCCGATGGTTTGATAAAAATTTTTTGATTTGACGTTTCATTTTGAATTTCCTTTCCAACACATTTTAATTTAATATATTCGCATACCCCTGATAAATCTCGTAAATAGGGGTCATGATTGATAAGACAATAAACATGACAAAGAGGCCAACAATAACAAGAATGGCGGGCTCGATAATGGTCATCATCGTTTTGAGACGGCGGTCACTTTCTTCTTTATAAAAAGCAGCGATCGTTTTAAGTGAGCGGTCCAATGCACCAGATTGTTCACCAACACGGACCATTTGGTAAAAATCGGCTTCAATAATGCCAGTTACTTTTAAACTTTCCGCAAAAGGACTTCCTTGCCGAACGGCTAAGCGGACATGTGAAAATTCAGTGCGGATATAACGGTTTCCAATCGTATTCTCCACAACTTTTAGTGCAGTCATGAGTTCAATCCCATTGCTTAATAAAATGCCAAGGGCATCAGCAAAACGCAAACTCTCTACGTAATAGATCATTTTACCAACAGCAGGGAGTTTTAAAAGCAACCGGTCGCATTGGTACCGGAACGTTGATTCAGCCGGAAGGCGTTTAAAAAAACAAAAAAGCAGGACAATCAAAATTATAAAAAAAGGAAGTCCTTTTGTTACTCCGGCACTCACATCCATTAAAATCTGGGTGACCAATGGAATTTTTGCGTCCATTGCATTAAAAATATTAACAAAAATTGGGATAACGGACGTGAGCAAAAACAGAACGACGAGAACGGCAATAATTAACACAATAACAGGGTAAAGCAAAGTGTGAAACAATTTGCTTTTCAGCGCTGCCTGACTATGATAATAATCGCCAAGATTTTTAAAAATTTGATCCAGACTACCCCCCAATTCACCGGCTTGGATCATGCTGATAAAAAGCGGGGGAAAACTATCCGGAGAGGCAGCGGTGGCCTCGGAAAGCGATGCTCCTTGCTGAACCCTCTTTTTAACGTTTTGAATATCCTCAGAAAAAAATTTATTTTTACCGTCCGGGCCAAGTATCTCCAGGCATGTAACTAACTCTACCCCTGCACCGTACATTACGGAGACCTCCTCGCAAAAGATACCTAATTCCCGGGGGGAAACAGCAAAAAGAGGGCGAATAAAATGCATTAGTTTTTTCTGGAGAAGATTAGAGGCTGATGATTCGGATGCCTTCATTATAAGAGGTCACTCCTTTCATAATCAGGGTTCGGATACCCGCACTAAAAGGCGTAAAGTGTTGCCCCCAAAGATGATGAATTTCCTGGCGATTATCAGGACGAATGATATCCCGGAGAGGATCTGTCAGTTTTAAAACCTCGAAGATGCCTCTTCGCCCGATATAACCGGATTGATGACAAGCGGGACAACCCACGGGTTCATACAATAAAGAGGGTTCTTTTAATTTTAGGGCTGCTGTTTCCCTGGGGGAAGAAAGATGCGGTTTTTTGCATTTGGGACAAAGCAAACGCACTAATCGTTGGGACAGGATCCCCTCCAAAAGGCTGGCAATGAGATAAACAGGCACCTTCATATCAATAAGGCGATCAAGCGTGGAAATGACATCATTGGTATGAAGCGTCGAGAGAACCAAATGACCTGTAAGGGCAGCCCGAAATGCAGCCATGGCTGTTTCCTCATCCCGGATCTCACCAAGCATAATAATGTTGGGATCCTGACGTAAAATCGCTCTGAGACCTGCTCCAAAAGTCAGACCTTGTTTTTCGTTGACTTGGGTTTGGTTCATTCCAGGAATGTTGATTTCAATGGGATCTTCTACAGTCATAATATTCATGGCTTCTGTATTTCTTAAATTAAGAAGGGAATAGAGGGTGGTACTTTTTCCGCAACCTGTCGGGCCACTTGCCAGAATAAGTCCTTGGGGACGTTTAATCATGGTGGTAACCTGTTTTTCATCATGAGGGGAAAACCCTAAAGAGGAGAGCGGACGTAAATAGTTTTTTGAATCGAGGATGCGGAGTACAATTTTTTCTCCAAAAGCAGTGGGAATGGTAGCAGTTCTAAAATCAATGATTCGGCCATCGATATTTTGCTGAAAACTGCCGTCTTGCGGCAAGCGCTTTTCGGCAATATCCAGGCCGGACATTATTTTAAGCCGCGTGCAAAGGCTGTTATGATCGCTTGCATTGATTTGCCTTGTCGTGTGTAACAACCCATCAATACGAATGCGGATGCGGGAACGTTTTTTATCATAGGGTTCAATATGAATATCGGAGGCCTTTAAAAGAACGGCTTTTTTGAGAAGCGAATCAATCAGGGTGATGTACCGGTTTTCGAATACATCGGCCGTTTCCTGGGTAAAGGGGGTGCTGTTTGAATCCAATGCTTGCGCGTTGGCACCATTCATATTGTCTTTGATTAGATTGTGAATTTTCATTTTCTTTTCCTGAAAAAATTTTTTAAATTACAAATTTATTGTAAAGGAATTCGGAATAAAAATCAAGAATAAAAATTAGCGTTTTCAAGCGATTTAATGCTTTAATTATTAAGATAAGGGAGATTTTTGATCATAAGTGGGGATATGTGGTATAATGTGGTAATAATTATTACAAAGGAGGGAAGCGTCATGAATGCGGTTATTGGTGAATATGAATACAATATTGATAATAAAGGACGCATAATTATTCCTCCGAAGTTTCGGGATTTTTTGGGTTCAATTTTTGTTGTAACGAAAGGACTGGATGGCTGTCTTTTTATTTTTCCACAGTCGGAGTGGGAAATTTTTGAGGCTAAACTCCAATCTTTGCCTATTGCAGATAAAGGGGCCAGGGCCTTCACACGTTTCTTTTTTGCCGGAGCAGCGGAATGCAGTTTGGATAAACAGGGAAGAATATCAGTGCCGGCCAATTTGAGAAAATTTGCAGCATTGGATAAAAATGCCATTGTTGTTGGGGTTACGAACCGCCTCGAAATATGGGATCAGCAAAAATGGCAAACTTATAACAACGAAGAATCAACAGTCATTGCGGATAAAATGGCGGAGTTAGGAATTTGATATGGAATCTAAACACATTAGCGTTTTATTGGAGGAGACAATTAAAGGGCTGTGCATTCAGCCGGATGGTTGCTATGTCGACTGTACGCTTGGGGGCGGGGGCCATTCAGAGGAAATTTGTAAGGCATTAAGCTGTGATGGAACATTGATTGGGATCGATCAGGATCAATACGCGCTGGAAAGAGCTGAAAAGCGTTTGGCGTCTTATTCCTGTCACAAAATCTTTGTCCAAAATAATTTTAAAAATTTAGCGGACATCTTAATTAAAACAGGCTATACAAAGGTTGATGGCATTGTTTTTGATCTTGGCGTGTCATCTTTTCAATTTGATCAGGCAGACCGGGGTTTTTCTTATCGTTTTGATGGTCCACTGGATATGAGAATGGATCGACGTCAGGATCTAGACGCAAAAAAAATTGTTAATCACTACACGGAGGAGCAGTTAAAAAAAATACTGTGGGAATATGGAGAAGAAAAACTTTCGGGTAAAGTTGCATCGGCAATTGTTCGGGCTCGAAAGGAAAAACCGATTACAACGACATTGGAATTAGCGTCGATCGTTTCTGATGCATATCCAGCCAAACTCAAACGGAAGAAGCATCCGGCAAAAAAAACGTTTCAGGCTTTGCGGATTGAGGTCAATCAGGAACTTGCCATTTTAAAAGGAGCTTTAACCCAGGCCATAGACCATTTAAAACCAGGGGGGAGACTATGTGTCATTTCATTTCATTCGTTGGAAGACAGACAAGTTAAACAATGTTTTAATACACAATCTAATCCCTGTACTTGTCCGAAAGAATTCCCCCAATGCATTTGCGGGAAAGTGCCGACCATTAAAAAAATCAGTCGAAAACCAATTTTACCAGATGCAAAAGAATTGGAAGAGAATCGTCGTGCACACAGTGCAAAATTGAGAATCGTTGAACGGGTGGAAGGGGGAAATGCATATGACAACGCAAAAACGAGCGAAAGGTAACGGCGACACAGGGACTTCTTCCAGATACATTCCCAATGATAGATCCAATAAAGCGGAAAGAAACAGAAAGAAAACCAAGAAAAAGCAAATGAATGGGATGTCTTATGTCATGATGGCTGCGGCGTTGCTGTTCATTGTATGTTTACTTATTTTGATTCAGCATAATATTATTTCTTCGCTGGACAATCAGGTAAGAAATTTGGAAAGCACATTAAGTGAGCAGCAATCCTTGAATGACAGTAAGGAAGGACAATTAATCAGCAGCAGAAACTTAGAAACCGTTGAAACAGCTGCCCGGGGTTATGGCATGACAGAGCCCAAGGCGGACCAATACGTTTATGTCGTGACGCAACCAAAGACCAATGCGAACGATCAGTCCAATGTTGTGATCAAATGGTGGAATGAGCATATTAACAAGTGATGAGTTGGAGGTTTAATGAAAAAGCGAACGCATAAAAAAACATTCGGAGAGATCAGGATTAACCGGATGCTCGTTATTATGGGATTATTTACGGCCGCGTTGCTTGTGATCTTTGGAAAACTGGTTTACCTCCAGGTTATTGACTCGACAGATCAGTATGCACGACAGGTAGACCAATTAGTGGATGAGGTGAATGTCAAAGCGTCCCGGGGCAATATTTACGACCGGAATATGAACGTGTTGGCGCAGGATTCTTCTGCAAAAGCAGTACACATTATTCCCAAAGATGTCGAAAAACCGGACGAATTGGCGCAAGTTTTAAGTGATCAGTTACAGGTAGATAAAACATCCATTCTCAATAAAATCAATCAATTGGAAGACGATAAGGTTGAGATGAAAACCAATGTGTCAAAAGATACGGCTGATCAATTGATGAAAAAAATTACCAAGGGATTGGCTTATGAAAATGGAACACTTTATGCCATTCCAGCGGAAGTAGCGGATGCAAAAGCTGCAGCAGAAGCAGTGAGCGGCAGTTTTGAAAACTTAAGTTACGATGATGCTTATGGTTATTTGACCCAAAAAGAAAATAACGCATTGCTCATAAAAGGGCAGGTCGATAATTCACTTGCGCAATCGATATTGGACAGCCAGACGACAAAGGACGCAAATGGTAAAACAACCAGTACCAATGGGGTAGAGCTGATAGAAGATAACAGGCGCTATTATACAAATGGAAATTTTGCGTCCTATGTATTGGGGTTTACCAATAATGATTACAAAGGGGTTTGTGGGGTAGAAAGCACCTACGACGAATGGCTTAGCGGTGAAGACGGCGTGGTGTACATTCAAAAAGATGCCAACGGGACGACGATTCCTTCCCAGACTAAAACCGTTAAACAGCCGAAACAGGGCAATGATTTAGTTTTAACCCTTGACAGCAATATTCAAACCTTGACCGAAAAAGCGCTGAGTTCCGCTATTGAACAGTGGAAGGCAAAGAGTGGTACAGCGATTGTCATGGATACAAAAACAGGGGAAATCGTGGCGATGGCAACAAAACCGGATTACGATTTGAATGATCCCTATACCATCAGCTCGGACTATCAGTCTAAGCACAGTTCTGATCTCAGTGGTCAGAGTGAAACGGATCAACTCAATACAATGTGGTCGAATCCTGCGGTCAGTTTTGTCTATGAACCGGGATCGACATTCAAGACGATTACGGCGTCGGCGGCGCTGGAAGAAGGCGTGGTAACACCAGATACGCACGTTTCATGCAGTGGTTCCATGAACGTTAATGGCGTTACGGTTCGTTGCACGGCAACGCATGGTGACGAAACGGTCGCTCAGGCCATTGAACACTCGTGCAATCCAGGATTAATCCAAATTATCCAGAAACTGGATCCAAACATTTTTTATCGTTATGCCTACGATTATGGTTTTGGTCAAAAGACAGGGATTGAATTGACAGGGGAAGAATCCGGAATTATGACCCGGGTTTTTGAAGATAATTCGGAAATTAATCTGTTGGATTATTCAACACTTTCTTTTGGTCAAGGGATGGCCACCACACCGATTCAATTACTTTCTGCGCTGAATTGTGTGGTGAATAATGGTTATTATGTCGAGCCGACTGTCATTTCCAGTAAAAATAAAAATATTACTTCCAATGGTAGCAAAGGGACAACCAAACAGATTATTTCTAATGAGACATCTGCTGAATTAAGAAATATCATGGAAAAAGTAGTGTCCGGAAACAGTTCACTGGCTCAGGTGGCAGATGGTTACAGTATTGGAGGAAAAACAGGGACTGCAGAAAAATTTATCGATGGCTCCTATTCGGCCTCCAATTACGTGACTTCCTTTTATGGTTATGCTCCTGTTGACGATCCCCAGT